>CANFVX010000312.1 GCA_947450495.1 Gammaproteobacteria bacterium | reverse complement strand
CTCATCCTACGACGATGACCAGACCACGCCGTCGGACATCAGTCTTGGGAGCACTGTGGCGGCGCTGACCAAGCGGGTGGGAGACCGTGAAAATATCACCGGTGAACGATACTTCATTGGTCGCACGGGCGGCGCCAGTGGTACCGGCGCTAATAACAATGAATTTTGTACCGCCAAATCCATCAGCGGCACGAATGGTCTAGGCGATGCGCTGGGCCTTTGTCCCGAAGCCCCAACCATCCGCGGGTCCTATCACATGGCCGGCTTGGCTTACTGGGCGCACACCAACGACATGTCCAGCACGCTGGTCGGCGCGCAGAAACTCCGCACGTTTGCCGTTTCCCTGCAGACCGCCAACCCGGTCATCAAAATCCCGGTTGCAGGCGGTAAGACCATCAGCATTCTGCCCGCCTATCGCTTGCGCAAGGGCACTAACAACACGGATGAAGCGCTCAACGCCAGCGGCTTATCGAAAGAGGGCGGCGGCACGATGGTGGATTTCAAAATCGTCCGTCCGCACACAGAGGTCACCAGCAAGACCGATATAACCGCGAAAAGCGGCACCGGCATCTACAACGGCAAGTTCTATGTGAACTGGGAAGACTCGGAGCAAGGTGGCGACTTTGACCAGGACATGTGGGGCACCATTGAATACGTGTTGGACCAGTCTGCGGGCAAGCTCACGGTGACGACCGAATCGGTCGCACAATCAACCGGCATAGGACAGCTATTCGGGTTTGTGACTAGCGGCACCACGCAGGACGGCTTTCATGCCTACTCAGGCATTCAGGCAGGTAACTACTACGCGGGCTCAGGTTCCTCTGCAGGCAACGACCCCACCGGCGTCAAAGGCTGCAAGACTTGCCGCGCGCTCTCCGAAAGTTCAACCGACGGCGCGCTCACCGGCATCACGATTGGCGGGAGCGGGAGTGGCACAGGCTTTACTGTCGGTCAGGCAGTGACGATCGTGGGCAATACCTCCGGGGCTAGTAACGCCATCGGAACGGTGGCTACTGTTTCCAGCGGAAAGCTGACCGGCGTGACCCGTACTTCAAACGGCTACAACTATGCGAACGGTGAAACACTCACCATCACCAGCGCAACGTCCACATCGGCCGCCAGCGCTAGCGCCAGCGCGAATGCCATCAGTAACCAGATTGGCCGCCAGTCGTACACCTTCACGGTGGGTAGCACCAGTTCTGCGGCCTATCTCCAGTCACCGCTGTATTACGCCGCCAAATGGGGTGGATTCACCGACAAAGATGGCAATAACACGCCGTTTATCACGGCAAGCCCGGGCGACAATTCAGAATGGGACGCCGACGGCAATGGCATCCCGGACACGTTTTACTACGTGACCGACCCGAGCAAGCTGGAAAACTCCCTGCGCTCGGTCTTCAACGCGATTATCGAACGCGTCTCCTCCGGAACTGCGGCGGCGGTGGTCGCCAACGAGCAGAAAGGGAACGGGGCGATTTTCCAGGCGCTGTATGACCCGCAGAAAAAAGACGCCGATGGCAATACGGCCAATTGGGTCGGTACGCTGCACGCGCTGTTTGTTGATTCTTTCGGCCTCATTCGCGAAGACAGCAACAAGAACGGTCAGATCGACGATTACAGCACCGACTACGTCGTGAAGGTGTACTTCGATGATGGGGCCGACACCTCGGTCGAAGACCGGCGTACAAAAATCATTCGCTATACGCCAGTAAACCCGGATCCCAACAATCCCGACACCACGGATCCCGCTCAATTCACCGCGCAATTGCCCGCTGAACTCACCGATCTGAAAACGGTATGGAATGCTCGCGAGCAGCTTTCGTCACTCAGCAATAGCACGATCGCTTCGCAGAGGTCCTATACGGCCACCGCAGACACCGGACGTTACATTTTCACCTGGCTGGACGGGAACGCCGGAACAGCCCCGGACGGCATCGTCGCCTCAGGCGAAGTGGTAGATTTCGTATCGAGCAACCTGACCAACAGCAACTGGTATTGGCTCGATTACTACAACGCCGCGGACACCGACAAAAAAGCGGGAGCGAAGCGTCTGGTCGACTGGGTCCGCGGATTGGAGACATCTGGCTCCACGGAATTCCGCACGCGTAGCGTGGACTACGATGGCGTGACCGGCTCCCGTTCGGTGGAGGTCATGCGCCTCGGAGACATCATCGACTCCACCCCGGTGGCTATCGGCGCGCCGATTGCGAGCTTTGACCAGTCCGCTTTGGATTACTCCTATGCGCCTTTCCGCGAGAAGTATCAGCAACGCAGACAGGTGGTTTACGTTGGCGCCAATGACGGCATGCTCCACGCATTTAACGCAGGCTTCTACAACGCCGACCTGAAGAAATTTGAACTCAAGCCCAGCGGTACCACCCTCACCCAGCATCCGCTCGGTTCGGAGCTCTGGGCCTATGTGCCACGCAACCTGCTTCCGCAACTGCAGTGGAATGCGCGGCAGGATTACACGCATGTCTATTACATGGACCAGCCAATTCGGATATTCGATGTCAAGATTTTCCCCAACGACTCAACGCATCCCAATGGCTGGGGCACGATTCTGGTCGCCGGTATGCGATTTGGCGGTGGCAACGACAACACGGCGATCAGCGTGGATGTCGGCGCGGACGGTTCCAGCACCAACAATGTGAAAACCAAGTCGGCCTACGTCGTGATGGACATTACTGATCCAGAACAGGCCCCGACGCTGCTGGCTGAAATCTCGCCGCCCAATCTGCAGTACACCACTTCCCTGCCTCAGGTGGTGAGTCAATCGGCGCCTAGCAGCAGCCGCACCGACACCACACAGGGGAAGTGGTATCTGGTTTTCGGCTCCGGCCCCACCGATATCGCGAATGGCAAGTATCAGTCCGCCAGCGCGACTCCCACGGGCCACAATGCGGACGTGTTCGTCTATGACCTGAGCGCGATGCGCACGGCATCCGTGTCCACGGACAATCTGGGACTCTCGCGCACCTTTACCTTAAGCGCCACCGATGTCTTTATCGGCGACCCGGCGAGCACCGACTTCGACCTTGATATGAAAGACGAAGCCATCTACTTCGGCACCGTTGGCGCGCCGGTCGCACCCGGCACCAGCGCATCTTCGGCGATTCAAGGCAGTCTTTATCGCTTGCTAATGAATGAGAATTCGGCCACCTCGTCCTGGACTGCGCCAGCCAAGGTGCTAAGTGACTTGAACCGACCGTTCGTGAATCAGCCGGCGGTCACTGTGGATAGCAAGTTTCGAAAATGGGTAATTGCCGCTAGCGGGCGTCTGTTGGTCACCCCGGACAAGGCAACGCAAAACCAGCAATCGATGTACGGCATCATCGATAAAACGTTCAGTGGTGCAAGCGTGCCCACCGTGACCACCGATTTGGTCAATGTGTCCAATGCGCAGGTGTTTTCCAATGACCGGGTGACGGGCGTCACACTGGCCACCGGATCAGACACCAACGCCGACGGCACCATCAGCACCAAGGAACTGCGTAACGCGGTGGCTGCTGCCGGCGGCTGGCGCAAAGACATGCAGATCACCAGCAGCGCGCCTTCTGAGCGCAGTGCGAATCGCCTGACCTTGTTTGGTCAGATTCTGTTTGGTGCGCTCTACACGCCGAGCACCGACCTCTGCGGCTCCGATGGTACGAGCCGGCTACTCGGGCTCGACTTCTCCACCGGGGCTGCATCCTTGCTCGGCGTATTCCCATGCTCGACCTGCAACGATCCGACGGTGCCATTGCCAGACAACATCTCGCTCGGTGCAGGCTATTCGTCTAGCGCGAGCATCCACTTTGGCGAGCAAACGATTGAAGGCAAGGTCACCGTCATTACGCAGGATTCCAGAGGCGAGCTTGAAGCGAATAAGCTCACCACTGGCAGCGGCGATCCGGCAAGCGAGATTTCGTGGCGCGAGTATCGGGGTGAATGAGTCGTCGCTATGATTAAAAGCCATTCCGCTTTGAGAGCTTACGCATGAATTTGCAAAACAAGCTGCGAACATCACTGAGCCCCCGCGCTCGTCGTGAGCGCGGAGTAACGCTCATCGAACTGATGATTGTGCTGGTTATCGTGGGAATCCTGATCCGCATCGCGTATCCCGCCTATCAGAACTACGTGCAACGCGCGCGTCGCAGTGACGGCAAGGCGATGCTGACAGATATCGCCGCCCGGCAAGAGCGCTTCTACGCCGACAACAACACCTATACGGTGACGATGACCGACCTCGGCTTTTCGGGCACCAGTCCGAGCTCGGGCGAAAGTTATTACACGGCCGGAGTGGCCGCCGGTCCCTCTGGCAGCATCGCGACAAGCTATACGATTACCGTGACCCCGGTGGCCGCCAAATGGGGCGG
>CANFVX010000311.1 GCA_947450495.1 Gammaproteobacteria bacterium | reverse complement strand
GGATAGGTTTCGCGGCCGATGGTGATCTGGCGTTCGGCCATCGCTTCCAGCAGCGCGGATTGCACCTTGGCGGGTGCGCGATTGATTTCATCGGCCAGCACCAGATTGTGAAACAAAGGGCCTTGCTGAAACTTGAAGGAGCCATCCTGCGGCCGGTAAATCTCGGTGCCGGTAAGGTCGGCGGGCAGCAAATCGGGCGTGAACTGGATCCGATGGAATTCGCCTTCGATGCCTTCGCCCAGCACTTTGATGGCGCGCGTCTTGGCGAGTCCCGGTGCGCCTTCAACCAGCAGATGGCCGTCTGCCAGCAGCGCAATGAGCAGGCGATCGATCAGGCGTTGTTGGCCAATGATGCGCTCACCAATGAAGGCGCGGAGCGCCGAAAGTGCGGCTGTTGTCGTCATGATGCCTGCTCTGTTCTGCTGCTGGTGCGGTAGGGGTTGAACCGGGTTGTCGCTGCCGCCAATAGGCTCGCCGGCAACGGGGAAGTTCCCGCGCATTCTAGGGCCATTTGCCGGTTTGGCGGGGATAGCCCAGTTTGCCTCAATGACAATGTAAAGAACGACGCGGATAATCCTCGACAATTCTCACTTACGAAAGGTCTGCCATGCGGGCTCGCGCACAGGGCTTCACGCTTATCGAAGTTATGGTGGTGGTGGTGATTCTGGGGATTCTGGCCGCCGTCGTGGTGCCGCGGGTGATGAGTCGCCCAGACGAAGCGCGGGTCGTCAAAGCGCGGCAGGATATCCGCGCGATCGGCGCCGCCCTCGACCTCTACAAGCTCGATAATTTTCAGTACCCGACCACCGAGCAGGGGCTTGAGGCACTGGCGAGGCGCCCGACCGGTTTGCCTTCCGGCGCCAAGTGGCGTGACGAAGGCTATATCCCGGGCTTACCCAAAGACCCGTGGGGCCGCGAATATCACTATTTGCGACCCGGACAGCACGGTCTGTACGACCTCTACTCGCTGGGCGCCGATGGCGCGACGGGCGGCGAGAAATTTGACGCCGATATCGGCAGTTGGGAACTTGATCACTGAGCGCATCGCCCGCGCGCAACGCGGCTTCACGTTAATTGAGTTGCTGGTGGTGGTGGTGCTGATCGCCATCATCGGCGCGATGGTCACGGTAAGCCTTGGGCATCGAGGCAATCGCGCCACCGAAAACGAAGCCGGTCTGCTCGCGGCCGCCGCCAACTACGCCGACGACGCTGCCGTGCTGTCGGGGCAACCGCGAGGCCTCGTGCTCGCACGCGATGGCTATCAGTTGGTGCAGTTCGATGGTCAGCAATGGCAGCCCGAACGCACCGGTAATTCGACCCACCATGAACTTGCCGAGCCGCTTCAGATCGACGCCGACAGTCTGTGGCCTCGGCTCGGTGACCTCGCTCGGCCTCAAGCCCCCCAATTGCTGTTTCTGCCGAGCGGCGAGCATCAGGTGGCGGCGTTTGGGCTGGTCAACAAGGTTACCGGCGAGCGTTTTGTGATCGATCAGGACGAGGACGGTCGATTCTTTGCGGGAGAGACCAAGTGAGGCGACGCGGGGCCGCCGGCTTTACCTTGCTGGAAGTGTTGATTGCGCTAGCGGTGACGGCTATCGCGCTCTCCCTTGGCTTCAGTGCAGTGCGGGACAGTGCCCGCACCAGCGCGCAGTTGGAGCAAACCGTGCTGGCCGCCTGGGCGCTCGATAATGCGATGAACGCGCTGGTGTTGCAGGCGTCGCGACTCGAACCGGGTAAGCAACGCAGCCGCGAAACGCTGCTGGGACGGGAGTTTCAAATCAATAGCGTCATCAAGAAACTCCCCGGCGCGATCCCCGTGATGCAGCTGTCGGCGCAGGTCGCGGCGGCTGCAGAACCGGGGAGAATCTTGCTGGAACAAACGGCCCAAGTGACCTATGCGCCTGCGCCACCCTGAGCGCCAGTGTGGGTTTACCCTGCTGGAACTGGTGGTGGCGATCGCCATCTTTGCCATTGCGTCCTGGCTGTCGTATGGCGGGCTGCGGCAAGTGCTGGCGGGACGTGAAGTCTTGCTGCCGCGCATGGCGGACGATGCCGCCCGGGTTCGCGGTCTCACGCTGCTGAGCGGCGACCTCGAACAGGTGCGTGCCCGCGCGGTGCGCGACGCCCTCGGCACGCCTAGCCCGGCCTTGGTGAGCGGTGGACCTTCCGCCTCGTTGCTGGAGTTAACGCGCGGCGATCCGGCACGCGCGCTACTGGCGGATTTGCCCTCGGTTTATCGCGTGAGCTACGCCTTGCGCGAGGGGCGACTCGAACGCGAAATCTGGCCGGTGCTGGACCGCGTCCAATCCAGCAAACCTCAGCGTCAGGTGCTGTTCAGCAAGGTGGCGCGCGTCTCTTTTCGTTTTCTGGCCAGCGCGCCGGATGCGCAATGGACAGGCTTCTGGCCGCCAGATGCCAACGGGCCAGGGCTGGAACAACTCCCTCGCGGGGTGGAGTTTGAACTGGTGTTTGTTGATGGCAGCACCCTGCACCGTGTGCTCCGACCGGTGTTTGGACAATGACGCGCGCCAACAGGGGCGTGGCTTTAATTTCGGCGCTGCTCATTGCTGCGGTGGTGGCGAGCATCGCCGCGCTGCTGGTGAGTCGTCAGCAATATGCCATCGCGGGCGTCGCCCAGCTGCGACGGCAATCTGCCGCGGTGCGTCTAATGCAAGTGCTCGAACTAAAAGCGATGGATTTGCTTCAGCTCGATAGCCAAACCGGACCGGCCGATTCGCTGCTCGACCTGTGGGCCAAGCAAAAAATGACCGGGAGTCTGGAGGGCCTTGAGGGGGTTGCCACCCTGCGCGACGCCCAGCGCCTTTTTAATCTCGGCAACCTGGCGCTGGATCCGGGGCAGGGCGCCGTCAGCGCGGCGGTAGTAGACGGTGATGGGCAGCCCTCTGCCGGTGGCCCGGGTGATCTGATGCTGCGATCAGTCTGCGCCGCGGCTGGCGTCACCTTGCGGGGTCCACCGCAGAAATTGGGCGCGCCACCGCCGCCTTTGAATCCTCAGCAAGTGGCCACCGCGCGCTTTGTGTTGCTGCTTCGTGCCTTGGGCATTGAACCCAAAATTGTGCCGGCAATTCTCGATTGGCTCGATCCGGATCAGGACACGAGTTTCCCCAACGGCGCCGAGGACGACTACTATTTAAAACTAAAACCGCCTTACCGCACGGCCGACCGCCGCTTTGCAGACCCCAGCGAATTATTGAAAGTGCGCGGTATTACGCCGGCAATTTATGCCAAACTTCGGCCCTACGTGACTGTGCTTGACCAGCCTACCGCTATCAACGTGAATACCGCGCCGCCCGCCGTTCTGATGAGCCTTTCGCCTGCCATTGATGCGGCCACGGCAAAAATGCTTGTCGAGATCCGAACCGCGCAGCCGTTTATGGATCCGGCTTCCTTCGCGGCCAATCCGCTCTTTGCAGGACGGCCGCTGTTGATACAGGGCGTCGCGACGTCTTCCAATATTTTCGAACTCCGCGCTGATCTCAGCAGCGATGGACCTCCTGTGCGCTATCTCTCCTTGATTCGCCGGAACAATGCCAACGACTATCGCTTGCTGGGCCGGGAGCGCCGCTATGGCCAAGATTAAGCGTGAACCGGTGCTGTTCCGGCTGGAAGCGGACGATCGCGCGGTGTGGTTGCGGCCCGGCGCCGCGATTGCCCACGGTAGTTTGGCCGAGTTGGCGCGCTGCGGTGCCAATCAATGGATTTGGCTGTTGGACACGCGCGCCGTCCAAACCTGTTGCATCAGCTTGCCGGCAGCGAGCGCGAAAGTGCAGGAGCAAGCGCTGCCTTTCGCGTTGGAAGATCAGGTGCTCGGCGCGCTGGACGATCTCGCCATCACCAGCAAGCGTCTCGGCCGCACCGACTTTGCGGTGGCAATGACCGATAGAGCAGCGCTGCTTGAAGCCTGCGGCAGGCTGACGCAAGCCGGCATCAGCCCCGATGCCTGCGTGCCTGAAGCCAGCGCACTCCCGTGCCAGACAGAGGAATGGACGGTCGCGATCGTTGGGGAGCAGGCATGGCTGCGGTGCGGTCAGTTAGCCGGATTCTCCTGCCAGGCGAGCCAATATCTCGCGTTCATCGAAACGGCATTGACCAACTTTGCGCCGCCCGCCCGCCTGCGCATTTTTGGAAAATCAGAAGACGCCGCCCAACTGGCCCGAGTGGCGCCCACGCTTGAATTGGTGTTGGAGCCAAAGCCCGAGCATGCGCTGTCGCTGTTTGCCGCCGGCTTCGTCACGAACGCGGCGCCCGATTTCACCAGCGCACTACCGCAGCAAGGCCGTAGTCTGTCGCGCACGGACAAGCAATGGTGGCTCGCAACTGCTGCGGTGTTAGCGCTGACCCTGGTGGGTCATACGGGATTTCTACTTTGG
>CANFVX010000310.1 GCA_947450495.1 Gammaproteobacteria bacterium | reverse complement strand
CAATGCCCCGCACGCAGGCTGCAAAACCACGAGGCGGCGCGGGCTGACGGCCATCAGGGCAAGGTCGATTAGCCGCGTTATCCTCGGCTCACGAATTGAAGGGAGTTGCCGGTATGAAAACGTTCTCTCGCGCCGTAGTGCTGGGTGTGCCCTTGCTGCTGTGTCTGCAGCCCACAGTCGCGGCAGACCGCCGTCAGCAGCAGGGCGACGCGCAGGCGTCTGGTCAAAGCGCGCGTTCACAAGGGCTCATCGGCGCCCACGCCGCTGCCGGCATTGGCACGAGACCCCACGCGCCGCAGGCGCCTGACCGTGGCCATGGCGGCGGCGGGCACGAGAACAGAGGCGATTTTGACCACTACGACCACGGTGATAATCGTTACCGGGACTTCGCCGATCGTGGCCGCGTCCACAGCAGCGTCGGCATTTATCTCGGCGGCCCCATGTACGCCGATCCCTTCTGGGGTCCGCCGCGCTGGGGCTATTACTCGCCGTGGTATTACGACCCGCCGCCGCGCACGGTCATCATCGAGCGCGAGCCTACGGTGTACATCCAGCAACCTGCGCCCGCGCCGGCCCCGCAGCCGCAAGCCCCGGCCGCGCCACAGCTTTGGTACTACTGCCCGAGCCCGGCCGGCTATTACCCGTATGTGCCGCAATGTCAGCAGCCGTGGGTGCCGGTGGATCCGGCCAGCCTGCCGCCCGCCACGCCTCCGCAATAAACGCTCCCATGC
Organism: Gammaproteobacteria bacterium; assembly: GCA_947450495.1. GTDB lineage: Bacteria > Pseudomonadota > Gammaproteobacteria. The sequence goes on along the minus strand of CANFVX010000310.1, from coordinate 3,669 downwards.
TCTGGAGAATTCACATGACACCGATGGTTCGCTTCACCACCTTGAGCACGCTGTGCGCGGTGCTTGCCGGCTGCGCCACCTATCCCAGCGGCCCCACCATCACCGCCCTGCCCGGCGGCAACGCGAACTTCGATCAGTTCAGGGTCGACGATTACGACTGCCAGGGCTATGCGCGGCAGGTCATCGGCCCGCCGCCCGGACAGGCCGCCAGCGAGAGCGGCCTCAACAGCGCCGCCGTTGGCACCGCGCTCGGCGCGACCGCCGGTGCACTGCTGGGCTCGGTCTCGGGTAATGCCGGCGCTGGCGCGGCCTTGGGCGCTGGCACCGGACTGTTGTTCGGCGGCCTTGCCGGCACCGAGTCCGCCGCCAACGCGGGTCGGTCGCAACAGTCGCGCTATGACGACGCCTACGTGCAGTGCATGTATGCGAAAGGCCATCAGGTGCCGGTGTCGGCCAGCGTGGCCGCGCGCATCCAGGCGCAGCAGCCGCGGCCAGCGCCGACGGCGCCAAGTCAAAGCACGATGCCGGCCTATCCGCCGCCGGGCACGCCGCCCCCTCCAGGCTACTAAATCCGGGCCTCGGAACTGGCTCGCCGCGCGGGCAATCCCTCTGCGATACTCAGGGCGTCCTTGTTTATCGACGCAACAGAGGGAGAGCCCGCATGCCAAAAATTACCGGTACTTTTGAAGACCGCGAACAGATCCGTGAAATCTACGCCCGTTACGCCAACACCGTAGACGCCGGCCAGTTCGATGCCTGGATCGACTGCTTCACGCCGGACGGCGTGTTTGAAAGCCCGCTGATGGGCCGCTTTGCGGGGCAGGAAGAACTGCGCAAGTTCACCCAGCAATACCACCACTCCTGGGCCGGCGGCGGCGTGCGCCACATGATGGTGAACGTGAGTTTTGAAGTGACCGGCGACACCGCCACCGGCACCTGCGGCCTCATCTACTTCAAAGTACAGAACGGCAAAAGCGAGTACCTGCTGACCGGCGGCTACCGCGACACCTTGCGCAAGGACAACGGCGAGTGGCGCTATACGCATCGACAGGTGTACATCGACGGCTAGCGCGTGCCCGCCTCGCCGGCGAGACTCACGCGCTGAGTCTCGCCGACGGGGCTTCCCTCACTTCAGAATGAAACCCTCATAGTCCTTGGCCGCCACCTCGGCGACCTTGTCGCGAAACGCCGGCGCGCCGCCCGCATAAAACAAAAAGCCCCGTTTCTTGCCCGGAATGTTGGTGCCCATAAACCAGGACTTGGTTTTGGTGAACAACATGCCTTCGGTGAGACTGGACGCATGTTCGGTCCAGGCGTCCTCCGCGGTCTGCTCGGCCTCGATGCGCGTGTAGCCGTGGTCCCGCATATAGCCCACACACTCGCGCACCCAGTCGCCGACCACTTCGGCGCAGCGGGTGAAATTGCAAAACACCGCGCCGTTCACAATGAACAGGTTGGGAAAGCCTGCCGTCTGTAGCGTGAGATAGGAGCTCGGGCCTTCAAGATCCCATTTCGCTTTAAGCGACTGACCGCCTTCGCCGCGAATATCCATGCGGGTCAGTTCGCCGGTGATGGCGTCAAAGCCGGTCGCGTAGATGATGACGTCCAGCGGGTAGTGCGTGTCGCCCACGGTCACGCCGGTGGCGGTGATTTCGGTGATGGGGGTGGACTTCACATCGACCAGCAGCACGTTGTCCTGGTTGTAGACCTCGTAATAGTTGGTCTCGAGCGGAATGCGCTTGGAGCCGAAGGGATGGTCTTTCGGCACCAGCATCTCGGCTATCACCGGATCGTTCACCCGCGCGCGAATCTTGTTCCGGACAAACTCGGCATAGTCTTCGTTGGCGGCTTCATCCGTCATGATGTCGTAGAAGCAGCCAAACCATTTGGTAAAGCCGGGCTGGGACCAGATTTCTTCGTAGAACGCCTGGCGCTCGGCCAGCGGCACGTCGAAGGTTTTGCGCGGATCGAAGTCCTGCATGAAGCTGGCAAACGTGGAGCGACACTTGGCGAAAATCTCGTCGTAGCTGTCCTTGATTTGCTGCTGGGTATCGGGGTCGATGGTGGCATTCCGCAGCGGGCAGCAGTAGTTGGCGGTGCGCTGAAAGACTGTGAGATGCCCGACTTCGCCCGCTATGCGCGGGATCAGCTGCACGGCGGTGGCGCCGGAGCCAATCACGCCGACGCGCTTGCCGCTGAAATCCACTTTCTCGTGCGGCCAGCGCGCGGTATGGAAAGACCGCCCGCCAAAACGCTCCACGCCCGGAATATCCGGCAGTTGATGCGCCGACAAAATGCCCACGGCGGAAATCAGAAACTGCGTACGCGCCCTGTGGCCCTCATGGGTTTCGACCAGCCACTGATTGGTGCTGGCGTCGAACTGGGCGGATTTGATGCGCGAATTGCAGCGGATGTGCGGCCGCAGATTAAATTTATCCACCACGAAATTAAGATAGCGCTCGTTCTCGGGCTGCGCCGAGTAATGCTCGGTCCAGTTCCACTCCTTCAGCAGCTCATCGGAAAAACTGTAGGCGTAGCTGTAGGACTCGGAATCAAAGCGCGCGCCCGGATAGCGGTTCCAGTACCAGGTGCCGCCAACCCCGCCGCCGGCTTCGAAAATCCGCGCATTAACCCCTATTTTGCGCAAGCCATAGAGCTGATAAATACCCGACACCCCGCCCCCGATGATGAGGGCATCCAGCACTTCGACCTCGTCAGTGGCCGGCGTCGACCCCGGCTGCTCTGCAATTCCCATGGTGAACTCCCTGTCTGCTTTTTAATGGTTGTGATGCTTGGCAGTGCACTAATAGCCCAGCTCGCGAGCCGCGCGATCGAGTACCACCGGCACCGACCAGCGGGTTCGCGCGAGGCGAATATCCTGACTGCGCCCGGCGGCATAAAGCCCCGAGGCACTCATCCAGAACGCCACCGAACGCATGGCGTACAGCGCGTTGTAGTAACGACAGATGTCGTCGTCGATGGTGAAGCCGGTGGCGGCTTCGTAGTCGCGATAGAAGGCGTCGCGATCCACCAGATTCGACAGCAGCGGCGTGCCTTCACGATTCAGGTCCGATAACACATAGGCGACGTCGTACATCGGATCGCCCAGCACCTGCAGCTCCCAGTCGAGCACCGCCGAGATGCGGTCCTCGTGTATCAGCAGATTGCCGGTGCGGTAGGCGCCGTGGACCAGCGTGACCCGCGAGGTGCTGGGCGCGTTGGCTTCCAGCCAGCCGATGAGGTCGGTGAGAATCGGCTCTGGCGGATGTTCGGACAGCGCGATGAGTTCGCGCCACTTGGCGATTTCACGGCGGGCAAAATCAGTCCCTGTGGCCGGCACGCCCAGAAACTCGAGACCGGCGGCGCGCCAGTCCAGCGTATGCAGGGTCGCCAGCGTGTGCGTAAAACTCTGCGGCAAGACGCCGCGGTCAGCCGCCGCCTGATAGAACGCCCGCCCTTCGCGCCCCCAGGGATTAGGGCAACTGCCCGGCACTTTCTCCATGACCAGAAACGGCGCGTCGAGAATGGCCGTATCGCGTTCAAACCAGTACACCTTGGGCGCAGCGAGCGGGGTGTTTTCCAGCGCCTTCAGCACCCGATATTGTTCACCGAGATCCGACAAATGCCGCAATAGCGCGTTGCCCGGATCGCGGCGCAGACACATGCCCT
>CANFVX010000309.1 GCA_947450495.1 Gammaproteobacteria bacterium | reverse complement strand
GGGCGTTCGCCTCAGGAGGCGCGGCAGCGTTTGGCGAGTTCGACCAGCGCGCCGCGCACTTCGCGGGCCGTGTTGACCGGGGCAGGAAACGGCACGCGATAAACGCGCAAGCCCGCTTTGATATGAATGCCTTCACCGTCGACCCCGGCCAAAGTGGGCTCGAGGCTGCCCACGACGTCGCCCAGCAGCGGGCGGAGATAGTCCCGCATGGCGTCCGTATGGTCTTCGTTCATATGCGCGACCATGCCGGCTTCTTCAGCCTCCGAAAATGGATTGGGCGTCAGCAACTCGGCGGGTTCCAGCCAATGGATGGCGCCGAAGCCGCCGATGAACCGGATGCGTTTCAGCGCTAATTGCCAGAGCTCAAAGCCGTGCGTGCGGTGATAGCCCCGCGCCTCCGGAAAATGCCGGTAATAGCGCTCCGCGGCGTCTTCTACCTCTGTTTCAATGCGCTTGGCGTCGGCCAGCAGCGTCAGGCGACCGTTGGCCTGCAGGTCATCCGCACTGCGGTCAAACACCATCAGCGAGGCGCGGCAGTCGGCGTCGAGGTTTTTGTAGTGCTGGGCGATGTTGGCGATGAGAATCACCGGGTGCCCTGCGCGATCAAGACAAAACGGCACCACGGAGCCAAACGGATATCCGGGCATCGCGACCGACAGCGTCGACAGCACGCCGTCGTAGCATGACAACAGCAGACTGCGCGCCTCGTGAATGACTTCAAGCTTGCTCATCTGGCGTGCTCCGTTACTTAAGACCCGGCATCATTCCGGTACTGGGCCGAACGACCAGTCACGGTCCACTTCGCCCACCCGGATGCGATACCACTTCAGCAAGGCCTCGCGGCCACGCAGCTTGGCATGCAAATGCGCGGGATGCCTTGACCACACCGCCAGTGCGGCTTCGTCGCGCCACCAGGAAATTTCGTAGAAGCGACCCGGCGCGAGCAGGCTGGAGGCCGCATCCGCGCCGATGAAACCATCGATCTCGCCCAGCTTGGGGGAGAGTTCCCCGATCAGTTGTTCGAACTCGGCTTGCACGCCGGGATTGAGTTCGTATTCGATGGTGGCCATCAGCATGGAAGAGGTCCTGCGCCAGGTTCTGGTGTTACTTGGGGTCGCTGGCCGCTTCGAGCGCTTCAAGGCGCACGAGTTCAGCGCCTTCCTGCGTCACCTGCTGGCCTTTGGCAAAGAAAATCTCGCTCACCCGGCCGTCGAAAGGCGCGGCGATGGTGTGTTCAATTTTCATCGCTTCCAGCACCAGCAAGGCCTGACCGCGGCTCACCACATCGCCCACAGCAACGAGCAGCGCGGTGATGGCGCCGGGCATCGGCGCGAGCAGGCTGCCGGCGGCGACTTCTTCTTCGCCCGCCTGTTGCAGCGGATCGATGAGCGTCAGGACCACGCGCTGGCCCTGATAGAACACCTCGCGGCTTTCGCCGCGCACGCTGACCACGCCCTGAAAGCGTCGCTCGCCGGTATCAATCGCGAGCAAACCCTCGGCGCCATGCGTCGCCTTGAACGCATGCAGGCTGCCGTCGGTGAGCTTCACCCCGTAGCCCACCGCGTCGTGGTGCAAGCTGAGCGCCAGCACTTCCTCGCCCCAGCGGAAATGCAGCGGATCGCTGCTTGCCAGATTGAGGCGGAAGCTGTCGCCGCCCTGCCACGGCGAGGAGCCGGGTTTGCCCACGCGGCCCAGCACCACGCTGCCCGCGGCCAACAGGAGAATGTCGGTGTCTGGCGCGCCGCCGGGCGGCAACAACTGCGCTCGCTCTTCTTCCGCGAAATGAGTGGTGAAGCCGCCGGCCACGTAACCCGGGTGGTCGCAGATCAGGCGCAAATAGGCCAGATTGCCGTTCACGCCCGCGAGTTCGGTTTCGGCCAGCGCTTGCGACATCACCCGCAGCGCGCTTGTGCGGTCTTCGGCATTCACGATGATCTTGGCGACCATGGCGTCGTACCAGGGCGAAACGCTGTCGCCGCTTTCAATGCCCGTATCGATGCGAACGCCCGCGCTTTCTGCCGGAAATTTCACGTGCGAAATGCGGCCAATGGAGGGCCGGAAATCCTGCGCCGGATCTTCGGCGTAGACCCGCACTTCCACCGCGTGCCCGTGCTGCTGGATGTCGGACTGGGTCAGCGGCAACGCTTCACCTGCCGCCACGCGTAGCTGCCATTCCACCAGATCCAGACCCGTGATGGCCTCGGTCACCGGATGCTCCACCTGCAAGCGGGTGTTCATTTCAATGAAGTAAATCGCGCCGTCCGGGGCGACCACAAACTCCACGGTGCCGGCGCCGACATAGCGCACCGCGCGACCTGCGGCGAGTGCCGCGTCAAACAGCACCTTGCGCTGGTCGTCGCTCAAGCCCACCGCCGGCGCTTCTTCGATGACCTTTTGATGCCGCCGCTGCAGCGAGCAGTCGCGCTCAAACAGATGCACCACGTTGCCGTGCAAGTCGCCAAAAATCTGCACTTCGATATGGCGGGGACGCTCGACATATTTTTCGAGCAGGACGCGTGGATCGGCAAAGGCCGACTGCGCCTCGCGCTGAGCGGAGGCTAGCGCGGCGTGAAAATCTTCGGCGGCGCGCACGACCCGCATCCCGCGACCACCGCCACCGGCGGAGGCTTTGACCAACACCGGGAAGCCAATGCGTGAGGCCTCACTGGCCAGAAATTCAGAGTCTTGTTCATCGCCGTAGTAGCCCGGCACCAGCGGCACCTGATGGCTCGCCATCAACGCCTTGGCCGCGCTTTTTGAGCCCATCACGCGAATGGCCTCGGGCGATGGCCCAATAAAGACGATGCCGGCCGCCGCACAGGCCTCGGCCAGGGCCGCGTTTTCCGACAAAAAGCCGTAGCCGGGATGGATGGCTTCAGCCCCGCTCTCGCGGGCGGCGTTGATAATCTTGTCGATGTCGAGATAGCTCGCCGCCGCCGGGCCTTCGCCCAGACGCCGGGCTTCCCGTGCGCTCCGCACGTGCAGCGCGTTGGCATCGGCGTCGGAGTACACCATGACCGGCGCCACGCCCATGCGATGGGCAGTGCGTGCGATTCGGCAGGCAATTTCGCCACGATTGGCGATCAGAATTTTGCGAAACATGAGCAGGTCCTTACATGCGGAACACGCCAAAAGGCGTGCGTTCGATGGGCGCGCTGAGCGAGGCTTCAAGGGCTAGGCCGAGCACCTGACGGGTGTCCGCCGGGTCGATGATGCCGTCGTCCCACAGGCGCGCGGTGGCGTAGTAGGGGTGTCCCTGCTGTTCGTATTGTTCGCGGATGGGCGCTTTGAAGCTTTCCTCTTCGTCGCTCGGCCAGGTCTTGCCCTGAGCGTCGAAGTTGTCCCGTCGCACTTGTGCCAGCACGGCGGCCGCCTGTTCGCCACCCATCACCGAAATTCGGGCGTTGGGCCAGGTCCACAGGAAGCGCGGGCTGTAGGCGCGGCCGCACATGCCGTAGTTCCCGGCCCCGAAACTGCCCCCGATGATCACGGTGAATTTGGGCACTCTGGCGCTCGCCACCGCAGTTACAAGCTTCGCGCCATCTTTGGCGATCCCGCCCGCTTCGTACTTCGAACCCACCATGAAGCCCGTGATGTTCTGCAGGAAGACCAGCGGAATCCCGCGCTGGCAACACAGTTCGATGAAGTGCGCGCCTTTCAGCGCGGACTCGGAAAACAGAATGCCGTTGTTGGCGATGATGCCGACCGGTCGGCCATAAAGGCGGGCGAAGCCGGTAACAAGCGTGCTGCCGTAGAGTTCCTTGAACTCGTCGAATTCGCTGCCGTCGACCAGTCGCGCGATGACTTCGCGGACGTCATAGGGCTTGCGGAGATCCGTGGGCACGATGCCGTAGAGGTCGCTCGCCGGATACGCAGGCTCTTCCACGGGCTGCAGGGTGGTTTCGCCCTGCTTGCGCCAGTTGAGATTGGCTACCAGACGGCGGGCCATGGCCAGTGCGTGGAGATCGTTCCGGGCGTAGTAATCGGTCACGCCGGAGCGTCGTGAGTGGACATCGGCGCCGCCGAGGTCCTCCGCCGTTACGACTTCGCCGGTAGCGGCTTTCACCAGCGGCGGACCGCCCAGAAAAATCGTGCCCTGCTGACGCACGATGATGGATTCGTCCGACATCGCCGGCACATAGGCGCCGCCGGCAGTACAGGACCCCATCACCACCGCCAACTGCGGAATGCCGGCGCCAGACAGATTGGCCTGATTGTAGAAAATGCGACCGAAGTGTTCGCGGTCGGGGAAGACCTCGTCCTGACGCGGCAGGAACGCGCCGCCGGAATCGACCAGATACAGGCAGGGGAGGCGGTTCTCGCGGGCAATTTCCTGCGCACGCAGATGCTTCTTCACCGTCATCGGGTAGTAGGTGCCGCCTTTGACGGTGGCGTCGTTCACCACCAGCATGCAT
>CANFVX010000308.1 GCA_947450495.1 Gammaproteobacteria bacterium | reverse complement strand
TCGACGCCGTGCATAAGGTCTCGATTATTCCGCGCGGCATTGGCGCCCTGGGCGACACGCTGCAGCGTCCCACCGAAGACCGCTTTCTCATGACGCGCCAGCATCTCAAAGACCGCATGGCGGTGCTGATGGGCGGGCGCGCAGGTGAAGCGCTGACATTTAACGAAATCTCGACCGGCGCGGCCGACGACCTCGACAAGGTGACCGAAATCGCGCGCCACATGGTGATGCGCTACGGCATGGTCGAGAGCGTGGGGCAGGTGGTGTATGACGAAGCGAAACCGCATTTTCTGGGGGAAGGCTTGGCCTCGGGCGCTATCACGCGCAGCCACGGCGAAGCCACCGCGCGCGAAATCGACCTCGCGGTGAAGGCCTTGCTGGACGAGGCTTTCGGGCGCGCCGTGGCGATCTTGCAGCGACGCCGTGCGGCGCTCGAGGCCGGCGCCGCGTTGCTGTTGGCGCGCGAATCGCTCACCGCGGAGGAGTTGCCGTTTCGCGCCGAATACACGCCGACGCTGACACCCGTGCCGCCATCATCAATAATCCCCCCCGAGGCGCTCGCCTCATGACCAACACAACACCTACCACCAAAGTCAGGGGAGTGAGGCGCATGAAGAAGGTCGAAGAGGCTGTGAAGGCGATGCTGGATCGCGAGGAAATTCGCGAACTGCCGGCGCGTTACTGTGATTTGGTTTGGCGTAATGAAATTGAAGCGCTGGTGAATCTGTTCACCCCTGACGGTGAGTTCGTGATGGTCACGCCCACCCAGACCTATGCCGCGCGTGGCCACAAGGAACTGCTGGACTTTTATGTGCGTGGACTCGCCATGACGCCGCGTCCCTTCATTCACAACATGGTGGTGGAGCTGGGTAAAAAAGGGCGCGCTGTGGGACGCTGCTATCTCGAACTGCGGAGTGCTAAGCGCGACATGGCCTGGCTCGGCACCGGTCACTATCTCGACCACTACGAGAAGCACAAAGGCAGCTGGAAATTCGCCCGGCGCGAATTCACCGCGCTGCGCATGGAAGACCTCCCGGCGGAAGCCAGCGCGCCGACCCCGGCCAAGGCCAAGCCCACAGCCAAGGCTGCGCCGCGCGCCCGTAAGCCCAAGCTCACCAAAGCCTGAGATTTAAGCCTTAAGCCCTGCCCGCGAGGAGACTCGCGGCCGCAGGGCTGGTCCACCGTTGGCTCAGCCTGCGACTAAACGCCCCGCGTGATTCGCGTCGCCTGCCGAACCGCCAACACCACGCTGAGCACCAGCGCGAGCGCGTTCACGCCGGCCGAGAGCAGAAACGCGGTGTCGTACTCGCCCGTTGTGTCGTGTAACCAGCCGGCAAGCCACGGGCCTATCGCCGCCGGCGAAGCCGCGATCGCGAACAACGCGCCCACCACGCTGGCCACATGCGCCCGGCCAAACAGCACCGAGCAAATCGGCGCCACCACCGTTACACCACCGCCGTAGGAAAAACCGAACACGGCCGCCGCCAGCCACAGCCAGAGCAGCGAATGGGCATAGGTGAAGATCAGGAATGAGACCGTTTGCAGCGCGAAAATGCCGATTAGCGCCGGAAACTGGCCCAGACGATCGGAGAGCACCCCGGACAACAGCCGGCCCGCCACGCCACCAATGCCAATCGCGCTCAGCACCGAGGCCGCTGCCACTTTGCCAAAGCCAAGATCCTCCGCATAAGCCGCGGCATGCACGAAGGGCACAAACACCACCAGCCAGGTCAGCAGGTAAATGCCGATGAGGAGCAGAAAGGGCTCGGTCCACAGCACTTCCCGTACGGTCATGCCGGTCACCGCCGGATTGCTCTGCAGCGGCGCCGCATCGCCATCGGGCCATAGGCCGACCGACTCCGGGTCGCGCGCCATAAAGCGTGCCGCGACCAGAATCAGCAGCGCGGCGATTGCGGCCATGCCGCCCAGAGTGGCCCGCCAGCCGTAGGCCGCCACCGCCGCCGCGGCGAGCGAAGGCACGAGAAAATTACCGAAACTGGTGCCGCTCGACGCCAGCGCCACCGCAAAGCCGCGACGCCGGGTGAACCATCGCGCCACCGTGGCATTGCACGGCACCCACGCCACGCTCATGCCAAACGAGGCCACCACGCCGAGCGATAACAGCAACTGCCAGCGGGTGGTCACCAGCGCGCTCAGGCCCCAGCCGATGCCCAGCAAGCCCGCGCCGCAGGCGATCACCGCGCGCGGCCCGAAGCGGTCGGTCGCACGCCCGGTGACGGCGCTCAGCACGCTGTAGCCGAAGACATAGACGGAATAGGGCAGGGCGGTGTCGGCGCGCGTCCAGCCCAGCTCTTCCGCCATCGGTGTGACGAATACGCCGTAGCTGAACTGCAGTCCGTAGGCCAGAAACAGCACCGAGAAGGCCGCGGCCACCACGACCCATCCCTGGAAAAAACGTGCGTTGAGCGGTGGTGGAGAGCTGGGCACCAGAGGCATCTGCCGCAGGGAAAGTGCCCGCACGGTACTGGACGCTAGCCACTGGCGGCAATCGTCAGACTTGATGCGGCGAAACGATCTACAAAGCGAGCGTGATTGGTCACAATAGCCACCATTATAAAAAGGCCGCTCGGCCACGCTCCATCGCAACAAGGAGAATTCCCATGAATGGCGCCGAAGCCCTCATCGCTACGCTCGTGCAAAGTGGCATCGACCTCTGTTTCGCCAATCCCGGCACCTCGGAAATGCAGCTCGTGGCGGCGATCGACCGCGTGCCCGGTATGCGGCCGGTGCTGGCGCTGGATGAAGGCGTGGTGACCGGCGCGGCCGACGGCTACGCCCGCATGGCGGGCAAGCCGGCCTGCACCCTGCTGCATCTTGGTCCTGGTCTCGCCAACGGCGTGTCGAATCTGCACAACGCCCGCAAGGCGTTTTCGCCGGTCATCAACGTGGTGGGCGATCACGCTACGTACCACTTGGGCTTCGACGCGCCGCTCACGGCCGACATCGAAGGCATTGCCCGCCCGGTGTCGCACTGGGTGAAAACCAGCGGCAGCGCTGCAGAACTCGCCCCCGACGGCGCGCAAGCCATCGCCGCCGCGGGAGGTATGCCGGGCCGGGTGGCGACCCTGATTGCGCCGGCCGACGCCGCCTGGACCGAGCTCCCTGTCGATTACCAACTGCCTGCCGTGCAACTGCCCCCGGCTTTGCCGCTGGTCGGCGCCGAGCAAATCGCCAGCACCGTGGCCGCCATTCGGGCGGCGCGCAATCCCATGCTCTTGCTGGGTGGCGAGGCTCTCGTAGGCGAGGCCCTGATGAACGCTGGCCGCATCGCTGCCCACTGCGGGCTGCGCCTGCATGCCGAAACCTTTAATCGCCGGATCGCGCGCGGCGCGGGCCGTCTGCCGCTGGTGCCGCTGCCGTATCGCGGCGAAGTGGCGCTCGAACTCATCGCCGACGTCGACCTGATGGTGCTGGTAGGGTCGAAGCGCCCCGTGGCGTTCTTTGCGTACCCGGAAAAACCCAGCGTGCTGGTGCCGCCGGGCTGCACCGTGCATCCGTTTGCCGGCCCTGCCGACGATGTGCCGGCTGCCCTCGCCGCGCTGGCGCAGGCGCTGGGCGCGACCGCCACCGCCCCCGTGCTGCAAGCGCTGCAGCTTCCGCCCGCGGCGAGCGGGCGACTCGATGCCACGGCTATCGCCGCGACGGTCGCTCGCCACATTCCCGAGCAAGGGATCGTGGTGGATGAATCCATCACCGGCTCGCTACCGGCCCAGCAGATGAGCATCGGCAGCGCGCCCCACGATTACGTGCAGCTTTGTGGCGGTTCGATTGGTAACGGCTTGCCGCTCGCCGTGGGGGTGGCGCTGGGTGCGCCGGGACGCAAGGTGATCTGTCTGGAAGGTGACGGCAGCGCCATGTACACCATTCAGTCGCTGTGGACGATGGCGCGGGAGCGCCTCGACGTCATCACCATCATCTACGCCAACCGCAGCTACGCCATCCTCAATTTCGAGTTCGACCGCGTGGGCGGCGGCGCGCAGGGGCCGAAAGCGCATTCCATGCTGGCGATCGGCGATCCGGCGATGGATTTTGTGGCGCTTGCTCGCGGTATGGGCGTTAACGGCGCGCGTGCCGAAACGGCCGAGGAACTGGACGCCTTACTCGTGCAGATGGTGCGCGAGCCCGGGCCGCATCTGATTGAGGCGATTCTGGGCTGAGTGTCCGGATGCGGGTTCGAGCGCGGCCGTTGAGGCCGTGCCAGCCCGTTCAGGCTTCGACAGGCTCAGCCCGAACGGGGTTTAGCTGCTGTACCGCCTGTTTGGCGGCGGAGAGGTATCGTGCTCGCTCGGGAGCTCCCTCGTTCGTGGCGCGGCATCTTCCCCGTTCGTGGCGCGGCATCTTCCCCGTTCGTGGCGCGGCATCTTCCCCGTTCGTGGCGCGGCATCTTCCCCGTTCGTGG
>CANFVX010000307.1 GCA_947450495.1 Gammaproteobacteria bacterium | reverse complement strand
CACCGCCGTTGTGAGCACGCCGGTTGAATTCGATTTTGCCGTGATTGGCGCTGGCATCATCGGGCTCGCCACCGCGCTCACGCTCCAGCAGCGCGTCCCCGGCGCGCGGGTGCTGGTATTGGAGAAAGAGGCCGGCGTCGCCGCCCATCAGACCGGGCACAACAGCGGTGTGATTCATGCCGGGGTTTACTACGAGCCCGGCAGTCTTAAAGCACGTTTGTGTCGCGCTGGGCTGCAGGCAACCCTCGACTTTTGCCGCGCGCACGGCGTGGCCTTTGAGCAATGCGGGAAACTGATTGTGGCGGTCACCGCGGATGAGGTGCCGCGCCTGCGGGCATTGGCCGATCGCGCCGCGCAGAACGGCGCGCCGTGCCAGTGGCTGGAAGGGCAGGCAGTGCAGGCGCTGGAGCCGGCGATTGCGGGCGTGGCCGCGCTGAAAGTGGAAGAGACTGGCATCGTCGACTATCCGGGGATGTGCGCCGCGATGGCAGATCGCATTCGCGCTGCCGGCGGCGAACTCCGCTGCCATACGCAAGTGCTCCGCATCGAAGAACGTGAGGATGCCGTTAACGTGATCACCGCCGGCGGCAGCGTGCGCGCGACGCGGTTGGTAGTGTGTGCGGGGCTGCAGGCCGACCGCATGCTGCGTCGTAGCGGGCTCACGCCGGACTTCGCCATCGTGCCGTTTCGCGGCGATTACTACCGCCTCGCGGCCCGCCACAACGCACTCGTTCGGCATCTCATCTATCCCGTGCCGGATCCGTCGCTGCCGTTTCTCGGCATTCATCTCACCCGCATGATTGATGGCAGCGTGACGCTGGGGCCGAGTGCGATGCTCGCTTTCGCGCGCGAGGACTACCGCAAGACGGGCTTTGACCTGCGAGACGCGCTGGCGCTGGCCGGGAATCCTGGCGTGGGGCGTTTGCTGTTTCGATATCGCAGGGCAGGTATCAAGGAACTGGGTTGTGCGCTCAGTTCGCGCCGTTATCTGGAGGCCGCGCAGCGCTATGCGCCGGGCCTTGAACTCGAGGATTTACAGCCTTATCCGGCGGGGATTCGCGCCCAGGCGGTGTCGCCGCAGGGCGCTTTGATTCACGATTTTCTGCTCAAACAAACGGGGCGCTCGCTGCACGTCTGCAACGCGCCGTCGCCGGCCGCCACCGCAGCCCTGCCGATTGCGGCCGAGATTGTTTCCAGACTGCTCGCCGCCCGCGGCTAGTGTGCGAACGCGGGGGCCGTTAGACTTCCGTTGATAACCGATCTTTTTTTGCGAGGAACGAGAACATGCAAGACAGCGTAGTAGTAGTCGGGCTCGCCCGTACCCCGATGGGTGGAATGCAGGGGGATCTGGCCAATGTCGCCGCCCCGGTGCTGGGTTCGGTGGCGATCAAGGCTGCGCTGGAACGCGCCAGCGTGGCGCCGGAACTGGTGGAAGAAGTGATTATGGGCTGCGTGTTGCCCGCCGGTTTGGGCCAAGCCCCCGCGCGTCAGGCCTCGATGGGCGCCGGCATTCCGACCAGCGTCGGCTGCACCACCATCAACAAGATGTGCGGTTCTGGCATGAAGGCCGTGATGCAGGCGCACGACGCCCTGGTCGCGGGCTCCGCCGGCATCGTGGTGGCCGGCGGCATGGAAAACATGACCAGCGCCCCGTATCTGCTGCCAAAAATGCGCGGCGGGATGCGTTTAGGCCATGGCGAAGTGCTCGACCACATGTTCTTCGACGGCCTTGAAGACGCCTTCCAGCGCGGTCGCCTGATGGGCACCTTCGCCGAAGATTGCGCCCGCAAGTACGCCTTCACCCGCGAAGCCCAGGACAACTACGCGATTGAATCGCTCATGCGCGCGCAGAAGGCGATCACCGGCGGCCACTTCAAGGCCGAAATCGCGCCGGTCGCCATTCCGGGCAGCAAAGACGGCAAGGTGATTGATACCGACGAGCAGCCGCTCAAGGCCAAGCTCGACAAAATCCCGACGCTGCGTCCGGCCTTCGCCAAAGACGGCTCCGTCACGGCGGCCAACTCCAGTTCTATTTCCGACGGTGCTGCGGCGCTGGTGCTGACCACCGGCTCCCGCGCGACCGAAATGGGTCTGGCCCCGCTGGCCCGCATTCTCGCCCACTCCACGCATGCGCAAGAGCCGGGCTGGTTCACCACCGCGCCGGTGTCTGCGATCGACAAGCTGCTGAAGCGGGTCGGTTGGACGGTGGACGATGTGGACCTTTTCGAAGTGAACGAAGCCTTTGCAGTGGTGGCGATGGCCGCGATGCACGACCTCAAGATCCCGCATGAAAAGCTCAACATCCGTGGCGGCGCCTGCGCGCTGGGTCATCCGGTCGGCGCCTCTGGCGCGCGCATCATCGTGACCTTGGTTCACGCGCTGCGCGATCTGGGTCTGAAGCGCGGTGTTGCCAGCCTGTGCATCGGCGGCGGTGAAGCCACCGCCGTGGCGCTGGAACTGCTTTAAGCCAAAAGGCGCCGGCGCCTCCTCAGGCGCTGGCGCTCGGGCGCGCTGCCATTGCGGCGCGCCAGCGCTCAATGTTTTGCTGATGATCCGCCGGCTGGACTTCTACCCAGCCGGCGAACTCCACCACCACGTAGGCGGTGATGTCGGCCACGCTAAAGAACTCGCCGGCCAGCCAGGTCTTACCTGCAAGCCCCGCTTCCAAATCCTCGAGAAAACCCGCCGCACGCGCTTTGCCGCGTTCCACCAAGGCCGGAATTTGTGCGTAATTGCGCGGGCCGGGCAGGGCGCGATCCTTGAATCGTTCAACCGAGTTGCGCAGCGCTTCCGCCACCGCCATGAAGCCTTCCAATTCAGCGCGCCGGCTCCACATTTCCACTATGGCCTGCTCCTTCGGCGTGCTGCCGAATAAGGGCGGCGTGGGATGCAAGGCTTCGAGATACCGGCAAATGGCCATGGTCTCGGTGATGAGGGTGCCGTCGTCCAACGCAAGCGCGGGCACAATCATCGAAGGATTCTCGTCTTTGAACGCCACATGAAACTGCTCGCCCTGCCGCAGATTGATCTGCACGCTGGGAATTTGCAGGCCTTTTTCTGCGAGATACATGCGCACGCGGCGCGGGTTGGGCGCGAGTTCAAAATCGAACAGTTTCATCACAGTCTCCTGGTTGGATAGGGCGTGCGGGCACGGTGCCCGCAACGTGGTCAGCGGCTATCATACGGGCGCACTTGGCGCGTCGCTCAGGCTGGCGCAGAACACACACTTGGGGAGAGAGATTATGCAGGTACAGGGCAAGGTGGCGATCGTCACCGGTGGCGCCTCCGGACTCGGCCGGGCCACGGTTGAAGCACTCGTAAACGCCGGCGCGCGCGTGGCCATTTTCGATTTGAGCGATGAGCTTGGGAATGCGCTGGCCGCCGAACTCGGCGACGCCGCGATTTACTGCCACGTGAATGTGTCCGACGAGCAAAACGTGAAAGATGGCATTGCCGCCGCGATGAACGCGTTTGGCGCCATCCACATTTGCATCAACTGCGCCGGCATTGGCAGTGCCTCGAAGACTGTCAGCAAGGGCGAAGCCCATCCGCTCGAGCAGTTCCAGCGCATCATCAACGTCAATCTCATCGGCACTTTCAACGTGCTGCGTTTGGCGGCGGTGGAAATGACCAGGAACGCGCCGGAAGGCGTGAGCGGTGAGCGCGGCGTTATCGTCAATACAGCGTCCATTGCGGCGTGGGACGGGCAGATGGGCCAGGCGGCCTATGGCGCGAGCAAGGCGGGTGTTGTGGGTCTTTCGTTGCCGGTGGCGCGCGATTTGGCACGCGATGGCATTCGTTGCAATTGCATCGCGCCCGGCCTGTTTGAAACCCCAATGATGCGCGGCCTGCCGGACAAGGTTCGCGAAGGCATTCAGATGCAGATTGAATATCCCAAGCGCTTTGGGCTGGCAGAGGAATACGCCAAGCTCGCGCTGGCGATGATCGACAATCCGTATCTCAACGGCGAATCGGTCCGTCTCGACGCCGCCAGTCGCCTGCCACCGCGCTAGTGCGAATGGGCGTCGAATGATTTGGCGCCACGTTCGTTCTGGTTTGCCAATTCGCTAACGGACGCCTCCACCCGAGGCGTCCGCTTAGTCGAAGTCCAACAGGCACTTTTTCCACACTACCCGCGAAGCTTCCTGATATGACTAGCGTTCCCTCGCCAGACCTTCGCCTTCGCTGCCAGTGGGTTAGCGCGCAGCGCCCGGACGACGTGCACTATCACGACACCGAGTGGGGCGTGCCCGTGCACGACGACCGCGTGCTCTTTGAGTTTTTGGTGCTGGAGTCGGCGCAGGCGGGGTTAAGTTGGTACACGGTATTGAAGAAGCGCGCGGCATATCGCGAAGCGTTTGCGCAATTTGATCCGGCGGCCGTCGCGGCCTTCGGGGCGGCAGAGATAGACGGTCTGATGGCGAACGCCGGACTCAT
>CANFVX010000306.1 GCA_947450495.1 Gammaproteobacteria bacterium | reverse complement strand
AGGCTTCGCGGGGCTCAGGCTGAACGGGGTTTAGGCTTCGCGGGGCTCAGGCTGAACGGGGTTTAGGCTTCGCGGGGCTCAGGCTGAACGGGGTTTGCGCTTGGCGGCACCGTTCGCCCTGAGCCTGTCGAAGGGCGCGAGCGAAGGTGCGGCAGTTGATGCGGTGCCGGCCCGTTCAGGCTTCGACAGGCCGCGCGCCGCCTTAGAACACCATCGGCATTTCGAGATGGGTGTCGTAGACGAAGTCGCGATGCGCGAGTAGCGCCGGGGTCAAGGCCGCGGCGATGCGAGGATCGCGATTGCCGTAGGCGCCGCGGAAGGCATCCGCCATCGGGCAACGCTCGGCCGGCATGGGGTCGAGCAGCCCGCAGGACGCGGCCCAGTAGATATCAAGCGCCGAGAGGCGGTCGCCCACCAGATAGCGCTTGCCGGCGGCCTGCTGGCGGGCCAGCTGTTCGGCAAATCGTTCCAGAATTTCCGTAATGAGCACCGCCGAGCGCTCGGCGCCGGCCGGCGTATAGCCGTATTTCTGGCCCAAGAATTCAAAAAACGGTCGGTTCGGATCGCCCGCGGGCAAGCTCAGCAGCGGCTCGTGCACCATCAACAGGCGCTTCAGCCACACCAGACCTTGTTCGCCCAGCAGCTCATTGGCCATGCCGAACATCAGGATGCGGTCGGCGCTGGTCGCGGGGATAAGCGGCGGCTCGGGATTCAGGCGTTCGGCCAGATGCAGTTGCTCCAACCAGCCTGAGCGCGGACGTTCGTCGTTTAAGGCCACCACCGGCGCGCTGCCTTGACCGGTCCATTCAATGAGTTCGCTTTGGGTGTTGTGCATGCCGATCGCCAAGTCAGAGGCGTCGGCGTTGGCGCTTTTGACCGCCGTGTAGGGGAGTCCTTTGACATGAAAGACGCCTTTGCAGGACTCCCGCCATGGGCCGGGGATGGGATAGGCGCCAAGCACGATCCGCAGGCCGCTCATGGCCCGGGCTTCGGCGATGGTGACGTACTTGAGTTTGATGTCGGTCATTTCGATGGTCATGGCACAGCTCCCCGTCGTTGTTCTGGTAGGGGCAAAGGATCCTTCATCCACGCGCGATGTGCGAGTCCCGGCGGCTCGGGCTGATCGCGATCAGGGCTTGTTCCCAGCGGACTGCTACATAGGACTCACGCTCGCGCGAGAAGGAGTCTGCGCCCATGGCCATCGTGTTGCCCTTACAAAGCCGCGAAGAAGCAGGTCGCCTGCTGGCCGACCTGCTGGCGCCGCTGTGCCCTGAAGACAACCTGCTGATCCTCGCCTTGCCGCGAGGGGGTGTGCCCGTGGGGTTTGAGATTGCCCAGGCGCTGCGCGCGGAATTCGATGTGCTGCTGGTCCGCAAGCTGGGCGCGCCGTCCAATCCGGAACTGGCGCTGGGGGCGATTGCCGCCGGCGGCATCCAGGTGATGAATGGCGAAGTCACGGCCTGGGCCGATGTCGCCCCCGAGGTGCTGTCGGCGCTGGTGGAGACCGAAACGCTGGAGCTCCAACGCCGGCTTGAGCTGTATCGCCGGCATCGACCGTGGCCGCAACTGGCGGGTCGCTCCGTGGTGCTGGTCGACGACGGGATTGCCACCGGCGCCACCATGCGAGCGGCGATTGCCGCGGTGCGTACCCAGGAGCCCTCGCGGGTGGTGGTCGCAGCCCCGGTGGCGCCGCCCGACACCGTGGCCACGCTGATGTCTCTTGCCGATGCCACGGTGTGCCTCGCTACCCCGGAGCCGTTCGGCGCAATCGCGCGGTTTTACCGCGAATTTCCGCAAGTGCCCGACGCCGAGGTGATTTCCCTGCTGGCGCGCGCCTGGCAGCCGCCGCATGCGGTAGCGCGCGGCAGTGTGTTGCTCAACCACTAACAACAAAACCATCGGGGGGATAAACCCGCCGAGGGAGACGCCCATGCTGCTCGACAACGACAACCAGCGAATCGATGACAACGCGGCGCTGCCTGCCGCAGGCGAAATGCTGTTGCCGGTAGGCGAGGCCGCGCTGGGCGCCTCGCTGGCGGTTCCCGAAGACGCCACCGGGCTGGTGATCCTGGCGCAGAGCAGCGGCAGTGGTCGCTTCAACCCGCGTACCCGGCGCATCGCCGGGCTGCTCTACCGAGGCCGCATGGCCACGCTGTTGCTCGATTTACTGACCCCGGCCGAACACGAACTCGACTGTGAGACCGCGCAGTTCCGGCTCAATGTGCCGCGCCTCGCTGCGCGCCTGATGGCGGCGATCGATTGGGCCACGCGTGATCTGCGGGTGGGCGGCTTACCGCTCGGCCTGTTCGCCGCCCACACGGCCGCCGCTGCCGCCATCGTGGCGGCGGCGGAACGTTCGGCAGCGGTGTCGGCCGTGGTGTGCTGTGGCGGGCGTCTTGATCTGGCGGGCGGCAGCCTCTGGCGGGTGGCCGCGCCCACCCTGCTCATGACGGGCGAAAACGACCCCGTGCTCCTGAACATCAATCGTTTGGCCGCGCACGAGTTGTCTGCCATCCACGCCCTTGAAATTGTGCCTGCCGCAGCGGATTTGATGAGCGACCCGCAGGCGCTGCCGCAGGTTGCCCTGCTGAGTCGGGTCTGGTTTCAGCGCCATCTCCACGCGCCCGCGAGCCGCCATCGAACGTCCGCCCACTGAGGAACGCGCGATGCAAGGCCCGATGTTGTTTGCCCCCGACGCCCGCAATGGCGGCGTGTGGACGCAGCTTGCGGGGCATCTGCACCGCCCGCTCGCGCGCCTTGAGTACCGCGCGTTTGAAGACGGTGAACACAAGATTCGGCCGCTGGACAGCGTGCGGGAACGCGATGTCTATGTATTGCAGTCGTTCTACGGCGACGCCGACGACAGCCCCAACGACAAGCTCATCCGCAGCCTGTGGCTGGCCGGCGCCCTGCGCGACGCCGGCGCCTCACGCGTGACCCTGGTCGCGCCCTATCTCTGTTACGCCCGCAAAGATCGCCGCACCCAGTTGCGCGATCCGGTGTCCAGTCGCTATCTCGCGCAGCTGATCGAAGCGATGGGAATTGCGCGGGTCGTGACCCTTGATGTGCACAATCTGGCGGCCTTTCAGAACGCTTTCCGAATTCCCACCGAACACCTCTCGGCGCTGACCTTGTTCATGCCGCAACTGCTGGCCTTGCTCGGTGCGGCTGAAGCGGTGGTGGTGTCGCCGGATGCCGGCGGGGTCGCGCGCGCCGAAGCGCTGCGGAGTCGCCTCGAACGCCAGTCAGGTCGCGCGGTGGGGCGTGCGGTCCTCGAGAAACACCGCAGTGGCGGCGTGCTCAGCGGCGATCATCTGGCCGGCGAAGTCGCGGGCCGGGTGGCGGTGCTGATCGACGATTTGGTGAGCACGGGCGCGACGCTCGAACGCGCCGTGCGGGCGTGTCGGGCGCATGGCGCGACGCGGGTTTATGCCTTGGCGACGCACGCGCTGCTCGCCGCCGGTGCCGCTGACACTTTGGCCGGAATGCCGCTCGACGCGCTGCTACTCACCGATACCCTGCCGCCGCGCGAGTTGCCCGTGAGCCTGCGGGAGAAGGTGCGCTGGCTGCCGGTGGCGCCTTTGCTGGCGGCAGTGGTGCAGCGTTTGCACGACGGCGGTTCGGTCGCCGAACTACTGGCCTGAGCCGGGCGGCGCGCAGCGCGCCGCATGGCGCTCGGCGAGCGCGAGGTACTGTCTGGCCGCCGTGAGCCAGCGCCCGTGTTCGGTCACCGCCGAATCGCGCAGATGCCAGGCGCACAGCTTGGCGCGCAACAGCGCCCGGGCGGCGGTGTGAAACGCAAACAGGGACGACGGCGTGATATCGCGGCATTCGCGCGAATAAACCCCGTGCACGAAGCGCCCTACCCAGCCGGCGCCGCTGCGTTCGCACTCGAGAGCGAGGGTGGCGAGTTCCTCCAGCGGATCGAGCAGCCGCAGGGCGCGATTGAATTCCAGACAATCGATGACCATGGGCGGCGAGCCCAGATAAATATGCTCCGGGCGCAAATCTCCGTGGCCTTCCACGATGCGGCCCGCGTTCACCCGGGCGTCGAATTCTTCCGCGCGTCGTTCCAGATAGTGCAGGAGGCAGTCGGCGATTCCTCGTAGGCGTTTCAGATCGAGTCCATAGCCGCCATCCGCCAGCGCGCGCACGTTAGCGAGTAGCGCGGTGCGCAGATCTTCCCGATAACGCGCTGCCGACAAGTCAACGCGATGAGCCTGGGCATGGAAGTGGCACAGCAGCGCGCCAAGCTGGCGCAGCCGGCCAAGATCGACATTGCCATGGGCAATCGCGAAATCGAGCATCTGACTGGCGGGCAGGCGGCGCATTTTGACCAGCCAATCCACAATCTCGCCCCCGTCGTGACCCAGCCGTAGCCGGCCTGCCGGACTGCGAATCACCGGCACCAGCCCCAGATAAACGCCGCGCGCCAGCCGTT
>CANFVX010000305.1 GCA_947450495.1 Gammaproteobacteria bacterium | reverse complement strand
TAGGTGCCGCGGCATTCGACACCGCCCCATCGCGACGCGTCTTTGATATTCCCCACATCGGGCATGGCACAGCGGCCCAACCCGCCGCCACGGCAACCGGCATCAGCGCCAGCACCGGCTTTGGCGCCGAAGAGGTCCCGTTCAATTTCCCGCCGGGCTTTGACCTGAACAATTTCCTGCTGGGCGCGCGAGAACACTATCGAACGCTGCAAACCGCGTGGAACACCGCCGACTTCGACCAGATCAGTGAGTACACGGTGCCCTCACTGGTCGTCGAACTGCGCGCCGAGCGGGCCTCGCTCGGTGGCGACCAACACACCGAGGTGTTGTTCGTCGATGCGGAAATCGTGCGCGCCGACGTGCTCGCCACGCGGGCAGAACTCAGCGTGAAATTTACCGGCAGCTATCGCGATAAGGTAGAAGGCACCGAAGAGGGCTTTGTCGATATCTGGCACCTGCGCCGAGACACCGCGAGCACCGGCGCGCCCTGGATGATCGTCGGGATCGAATCCCTTTAGGGCTTGGGCGTATAGCTCAAGCGATAAATCACGCCCGCGGTGTCGTCTGCGATCAGCACGGCGCCGTCGGGCATTTGCAGCAGGTCAACCGGGCGCCCCCAAGCCCGCTCAGCTTCCAGCCAGCCCGTCACCAGCGGGCTCTGACCCAGCACCTTGCCGCGCTCGTCCAGTCGAATTTGCATCACGCGATAGCCGCTTTTGTGCGAGCGATTCCATGAGCCATGCTCGGCCACCAGCAGGCTGTGCTGAAACGCTGGCGGGAACTGTGCGCCCGTGTAGAACATCAAACCCAGCGGAGCCACGTGTGCGCCAAGTTCAAGCGCTGGCGGCGTAAAGACCCGCGCGGGCGCCTGCGCGGCAAACTCCGGATCCGCCGTTGCCAGACCATGCACGTAGGGATAGCCAAAGTGTTGACCTAGAGCTGTCGCGTGATTCAACTCGCAGGACGGCAGATCGTCCCCCAACCAGTCGCGACCGTTATCGGTGAACCAGAGTTCGCCATTGGCGGGATCGAAGGCCAAGCCCACGGAATTGCGAATGCCGCTGGCATACGTCTCGCGGCCGCTGCCATCCGCGCGCATCCGCTGGATAGACGCATAAGGCGGCGGCGGTGCGCAGATATTGCACGGCGCGCCGACCGCGAAATAAAGCCAGCCATCAGGCCCGAAACGCAGTGTTTTCCAGCCATGCGCCGCGTCTTGCGGCAGGTCGTCGGTGAGCACCACCGGCGCCGGCGGGGCATCGATACGGGTGTCGATATGGTCGTAGCGCAGGATGCGATCGACTGCGGCGACATACAGACTGCCGTCGCGAAACGCGAGGCCGCTCGGCATGTTCAAGTCGTGGGCGATCACCACCACCCGATCCACCCGCCCATCATGATCCTCGTCGACCAGCGCGCGCACTTCGCCACGATTCCGGCTGCCCACATACAGCACGCCCGCAGGGCTCAATGCCATCTGCCGCGCGTCAGGCACGTTCGCGGCATAGAGCGCAATGTCGAATCCCGGCGGCAGGTGCAAACGGGAAAGATTGACCTCCGCCGCCGCGAACGCCGGCGCCACCAGCAAGCCAAAAAGGCCAACGATAAGCGCCTGCCGCATGCGAAACCTCAGTGTTCCTGGACCATTTTTTCGGTGGTAATGGATAGGCGGTGAATCAGCGTGCGCAGGAACACTTTGAGAAATCGAACCTGACAGTTCAGGGACGCTTGCGAGATAACGGAAGAATTGAGCTTCAGAAGCGAGGTGGGGCCCGAAGCCGCAATGGTCGCCGTGCGGCGCGTTTTAGCGAGATAGCCCATTTCGCCAAAGCAATCCCCGGCGTACAAGGCCCGAAGCTCGCGTCCACCCTTCTGCACTTTCACTTCACCGTGCACGATGATGTAGAAGGAATCGTCGAGTTCACCCTCAACAATCACCTGCGCGCCCTCCTCATAATCTTGCCATTGCGCGGCGCGCACGATCTCCCAGATTTCTGCTTCCGGAAAGCCCTGAAAAAAATCGAGCTGCTTCACCGCGCCAAACTTTTCCTGCTCGGAAATGTTCTCGCGCGGCTGGTCCAGAATGCGGTCGAAGGCGCGCGCCAGATCGGCGGCCATATCGCCCCCCATCGCGTAACGCTCGGCGCGGTCCTTGGCCATGGCGCGATTGACGATGCGCTCAAGTTCGGGCGGTGCGTCGCTGCGGAATTCGGTCAGGCGCGGCGGGGCCTCGGTCAGAATTTTCTGCACCAGACGGGAGAAATTATCCGCGTAAAAAGGATGACGCCCCGTGAGCAGTTCAAACAACACCACCCCCAGCGAGAAGATATCCGTCTGGCCGGTGATGAACTCTTCCGAAATCTGTTCAGGCGACATATAGCGCGGTGACCCCACCAAACCCAGCGGCAAGGTTTCAGTGGTGTCCATTTTGGATAACTGCGCGATGCTGAAATCCGCAAGCTTCACATCCAGATCCTGCCTCACCAGAATATTGGTGGGCTTGATGTCGCGATGGATAACGCCCTGACGATGCGCGTAATCGAGCGCGCGGGCGCATTTGAAACCTATTTCTACGACGCGCTCGAGGGGCAGGAGGTTGTCTGAACGACAAAAGGGCTTCAGCGTCTGCCCGCCTTCCACATATTCCATCACGATGTAGCAGATCTCGCCTTCAACGCCTGCATCGTAGATGCTGATGACGTTGGGATGAGTCAGGCGCCCGGCGGTGTGCGCTTCGTTGAAAAACATCTTGCGGTAGCGTTCACCGGACTCCTCGTCGTCGAGTTGGTCCGAGTGCGCGACCTTGATAGCCACAGGTCGATCGATATACATATCGTGGCCGAGATACACGATACCCATGCTACCGCGCGCGATTTCGCGCAGTACTTCGTACTTGCCAAGGCGGCTGAGCGGCGGGCTTTTCATGAGGGATGGGTACTCTGAAATGGATTTATTGTGCGAAACGGGTCCCGGAGAATAGCAAAGTCACGACAGCACACATCAACGGGTCAGCAGGCAGTGCCGCAGGCCCCTTAAGCACAGGAACGCCCATGAGCGAGATTCTCTCTACCCTCGAACCCCACGCCGAACGCCTGCTGGGTCTGCGCACGCTGTCTTTGTTCGAAGCCGACGCGGCCCGCACCGATGATTTCGGCATCGAGGCGGCCGGGCTTTATCTCGATTATTCAAAACAGCGGCTGGATCGCGCCGCACGCGCGGCGCTGATCGATCTGGCGACGCAGGCCGGACTCACCGCGCGCATCGAGGGCCTGTTCCGCGGCGACATCGTTAACCCTACAGAAGCACGCCCCGCGCTGCACACCGCCTTACGGAATCCGGAAGATCTCTCCGCGACTGTGAACGGCGAACCCGTGGGGCCGCTGGTCGCGCGCACCCTTTCCCGCATGCAGGCGGTGGTGAAAGCCATCAGCGAAGGCCAGTGGCGAGGCGCCAGTGGCGACACCATCACCGACGTCGTCAATCTGGGGATCGGTGGCTCACATCTCGGGCCGCAGTTGGTGTGCGATGCCCTGCGGAATCTGCAGACCGGACAGCCGCGCGTGCACTTTGTCTCCAACGTGGACGGCGGCGACATCGACCGCTGCCTTAGCGGACTCAATCCGGCTCGTACGCTGTTCATCGTCGCGTCCAAGTCGTTCACCACGCCGGAGACCGCGCTCAACGCCCGCACGGCTCAAGCCTGGGTCACCCGCACGATGACGCAGGCAGACGCCATCGCGCGACACTTCTTCGCCATTACCGCCAATCCGGCGCGCGCGGTCGCGTTTGGGATTGCGCCGGACAACGTATTGCCGATGTGGGATTGGGTGGGCGGGCGCTATTCCTTGTGGTCGGCGATTGGCCTACCCATCGCGCTCGCCGTGGGCAGCGAGGCCTTCACCGGCCTGCTCGACGGTGCCCGGAAGATGGATGAGCATTTCCGGCGCAGCCCGCTGGAGAGCAATCTCCCGGTGCTGCTCGCGCTGATCGGCCTGTGGAATACCAATGCGCTGAACGCTGAAAGTTACGCGCTGATCCCCTACGACGAACGCCTCACACTCTTTCCGGCCTGGTTGCAGCAACTGGAAATGGAAAGTAACGGTAAGCGCATCACGCTGGGCAATGAGCCCGTGAGCACCCACACCTCGCCGGTGGTGTGGGGCGGCGTGGGCACCAACGTCCAGCACGCGTTCTTTCAGCTATTGCATCAGGGCACGCGGCGCATTCCGGTAGATTTCATCCTGCCCCTCACGCATCCGCGCTCGCCGCAAGCGCATCACGACATGCTGGTGGCCAACTGCTTTGCACAAGCCGAAGCCTTGATGGTAGGGCGCAGCCGCGAGGTGTTGCTGACGGAAAATCCCGATCCGGTGCTAGCGCTGCATCGGGAACAGCCGGGTAATCAACCCAGTAACGTGCTGCTGATGGATGCTTTAACGCCGCGCAGCCTCGGCGCGCTGCTGGCGCTCT
>CANFVX010000304.1 GCA_947450495.1 Gammaproteobacteria bacterium | reverse complement strand
TCGGTTTGCCCACGCGCCCATCAACTCGCTGGCCTGGCAGCTGCGTGCAGAAGGTTATCGCACGATTTGTGTCCACCCGTTTGATCCAAGGTTTTATGGTCGCAATCGGGTCATGCCCAACCTTGGATTTGATTTATTCCTGGGAGAAGAAGCGTTTGACGGGGCATCACGGAGCAATGGCTACGTGAGTGACGTGGAGGTTGCGAGAAAGATTGCCGACTTGGTCAAAACGCATGGCCCCAAGGTGTTCGTCTTCGCGATCACAATGGAAAACCACGGGCCATGGTTGGGAGCGGGCGAGTTTCCGACTCCCAATCTGTTGCCCGAAATAGGATTGCCCAGCGGAGCTAAACTAGCTTTAGAGCGTTATGTGCAAAGTCTGCTCAACGCAGACGAAATGCTAGGCATCTTGACCGCATCGCTGAGCAACGAAGGGACTGAAGGCCTACTCGCGTTCTATGGCGACCATCTGCCTGCTTTCCGCCAGACCTTCGATACCCTTGGCTTCAGCGACCTGCGTAGCGATTATTTTATCTGGTCCCCTGCAAGCGCTTCGGCGGTGCGCTGTGACATCGCGGCCCGGGAACTGCAGGCTGCGCTATTGCAATCCAGATTTGGTGATATGCGGTCACAGAGTCGTTGCGCTAATGGCTAAGTTTGGGGCCTTGTGTTTTGCATCACCTGGCACGGGAACGACGGTGCCGTCATTGTCTCGTGCACTCCCTGAGGCAACGAAAATGTATTCAGCCAAGATGGGTCATTACGATGGCTCTTCTGCGCCTTTCCACGGTTACTATCAGGACCGGTGGCGGGTGGCTCGGTCGCGTGCGGTTACAGCAGGATCGGCCAAGACGACGGTAGATCTGAACGCACTTCCGCATGGTATCTTCACTCAGAGTTGCTACGTTTCAACGGCGTCAATTTGGGCGCCGCCTCCAGCGGCGAAAGCCCGCTTCCCGGGGCGCCGAAGGGTGAGAAACGACGCCCGGCACGGTACGGTTATCTTTACGACAGAGGATTTATGCTCCAGATGAAACTCCGCATTGCGTTATTGCTTTGTTCCGCCTGTTTGTCTGGTTGCAGCACTTGGCCAGGCTGGTTGCCAACGTCCGGGCCCAGCCGTGCGCAGGTGGAAATGCGCGAGATCCCACCAACGCTTTCGACTATCCGTCTGGTTCGAGTGACCGACGAAGTTGCCCGTCAACTCGTTAATTCTCGCAAGCAGCCTTCGTTTTCAGAAACTTTCGGCGCGGGAAAACCTTACGACCCTTTGATTGGGGCTGGCGATGTGATTGAGGTGTCCGTTTGGGAGGCACCCCCGGCTCAGTTATTTGGAACACAGGCCTTCGACGCTCGGCTTGGGCCTAGCAATACCGGCATGGTTAATTTCCCGGAGCAGATGGTGAACAGCCGAGGGCAGATCAGCATGCCTTTTGTGGGCGCGGTGCAAGCCAGCGGTCGATGCTCCCGCGATATTGAGGAAGAAATTGCCACCCGTTTGCAGGGCAAGGCGAATCAGCCGCAGGTACTGGTACGTACCATTCAGAACAACACCGCCAACGTGACCTTAGTCGGTGATGTGAACAACAGTTCGCGTGTACCGCTAAGCGCCAGGGGCGAACGGCTGCTCGATGCGCTGGCGGCCGGCGGGGGCGTGAAGCAATCGGTCGACCGCACCACGGTGCAGCTGGCGCGAGGCGCCAAAGTTCGGGCGCTTCCGCTGGAAAAAATCATTCAAGATCCAGCACAGAACATCTACATGCAGCCGGGTGATGTCGTCACCGCGCTGTTCCAGCCGCTGAGTTTTACGATGCTCGGCGCGGCCGGCAAGAGCGATGAAATTAATTTCGAAGCGCAGGGTATTTCGCTGGCGCAGGCCTTGGCCAGAGTGGGTGGCATGAACGATATGCGGGCTGATGCCCAAGGCTTGTTCATTTTCCGCTATGAGGAGCCGACCGCTCTGAATTGGGCTGAGGCGCCCACGCCGGGCCCCGACGGCAAAGTGCCGGTGGTCTATCAAGTCAATCTACGCGACCCGTCGTCCTTCTTCATTGCTCAGAACTTCCCGGTAGCCGATCACGACGTACTTTTTGTCTCAAATTCCCCAGCCACCGAGCTGCAGAAATTCTTGAACATCGTTCTGGGGGCTGTGTCTTATCCTTCGCTAATGGCGGTGAATGCTGCGCGTTAAGCCTGAATTCCGAGTGGCGGGAGACTTGGACTAGCACTTTGGATGGCGCCGAAAATCAGGACGGACAGCGGTCTCGAAGACTCAAGCAGGGTGATTCTTGACGTCACTCGGCTAATCGACCGCCTACGCCACCGCCGCCTGCCCACTGGAATCGACAGGGTAGGACTCGCCTATATCGAGCATTTCGGCCCGCGTTCACGGGCTTTAGTGCGATGGGGCGGGCGGGCACATCTGCTGCCCGCAAGTGAATCGCAACTTTTGTTTCGATGGTTGCTAAAACCAGGATCTCGCTCTGCGCTGTATTTGCTGCTCGGCGTGGGTATCTTTCGGTCTCTGCTGTTTCCATGCCCGCGCGCACCGTGGCTGATTAATACCGGGCACGGCGGGTTGGACGATCCGCTGCTGCGAAAATTGGTCGAGCGCGATGGTGCGCGTCTACTGGTGATGGTTCACGACCTGATTCCGCTTACCCACCCCGCATTCTGTCGAGCCGGCGAAGATCATCGTCACGCAGCCCGACTGCGGATGAGCCTGACGCTAGCGCGCGGCGTTATTTGTAATTCAGAAGCAACGCGAAGCGAGCTTGCAGCTTGGGCAGCCAGCATGGGGCTCGCGCTGCCGCCTGCGCTCGTGGCTTGGCTCGCTCCCGGCATTACGGCTCGGGTGGCGCGCCCGAAGCCGCTCGCGAGCCCCTATTTCGTTGTGCTGGGCACGGTGGAACCTCGCAAGAACCATGCGTTATTGATCAAGGTTTGGACCCAGTTGCGGGCGCAACTCGGGGATCGCACCCCGAAGCTGGTGGTCATTGGCCAACCAGGTTGGGATTTTGACCTGACGCTCGCTGACTTGCGCGCCGGCGAGGCGCGTGGGGAATTTGTGTTGCGCCTCACGGGCTGCGATGACGACACCACGGCCGCTTGGCTCCAACACGCACACGCGCTGCTGTTTCCTTCATTCACCGAGGGCTACGGCTTACCGTTGCTGGAAGCGCTGGCCTTGGGCGTGCCAGCGATTGCCAGCGACTTGCCCGCGTTCCGTGAAATCGCCGGAGACCTGCCGTGCTATCTGGAGCCTGCAGACACCGCTGCATGGGCAGCGGCCATCACCCAACAACTCAGCCGGCCTAGCGGTTCATCAAAGCAGGCCATTGCTTTCAGTCCCCCAACATGGCGCCAGCATTTTTCCGCGCTTGAGTCCTGGATGGCCGAGTTACACGGGACGCCTGCCGAGGGGCCGGTCTACGCGTTGGGTTTCTCCCGCTGGAAGCGTGCCGCTGTGCGGACGGCGTTTACCGGGCGGGCGGTGTACTTCGTTAAACATGAACGGCAGGTTCCAGAGGGCGCGACACTGGCCATCTGGGGCTTGCCGCCGGAGACCTTGGCAGCCCGCGCCGATTTAAAGCTGCAGCATCTGGAAGATGGGTTTTTGCGCTCGGTGGGGCTGGGCGCGGAATTGATTCGGCCACTGTCCTGGGTGGTGGATGGACGGGGTCTCTATTACGACGCGACCGCGCCCAGCGATCTGGAAGTCATGCTGGAACAGGCTGACTTCAGCCCGGCTGAGCTCGCGCGTGCGGCGCGATTTCGCGAATCCGTGGTTGCAGCAGGGCTCACCAAATACAACCTGGGCGGCAATCTGTGGCAAAGACCGGCCGGCGTGCAGCGAGTCATTTTGCTGCTAGGCCAGGTGGAGAGCGACGCCTCCTTGCGCTACGGGGCGCCGGAGGTGAACACCAATCTGGGTTTGGCGCGTGCGGTCCGTAAAGAAGCACCCGCAGATTTTCTGCTCTACAAGCCGCACCCCGATGTGGTCAGTCGCCTGCGCGCGAGTGGTGCTGACGAAGCACGTGTGGCCGAAGTGGTGGATGCGGTCGTGGTCGAAGCCGATTTGCATCGTTTGTTAGAGGTGGTGGATGAGGTCCACGTCATGACCTCGCTAGCCGGCTTTGAAGCCTTGCTTCGCGGCGTTTCGGTGGTCTGTCATGGCCTGCCTTTTTATGCAGGTTGGGGGTTAACACGCGACCGCTGCGGTTCACCGCGACGCTCGCGTCGATTGACTCTCGACGAACTCGTGGCCGGCGCTTTGTTGCGCTACCCGCGCTATTTCAGTCGAGATAATAGGAGCCTCATCGCGCCGGAACAGGCGCTTGACGCGCTGTTGGCATGGCGCGATGAACAGACGCAGCGAGGACCGACATGGTGGAGACCGCTATGGCGGGCCACGCTGAGGATAACGGTAGGTGTGCGCTGAGTCCGTGCTGCTTTCTGGTTTTGCTGGGCGCGAAATGCCTGATCTTTCGCAGCTTAGGTGAGGCTCTTGAGTGCGG
>CANFVX010000303.1 GCA_947450495.1 Gammaproteobacteria bacterium | reverse complement strand
TCAACACCGGCATCGAGCGCGCGATGCGCAATGCGGATCGAGTCGTCGAGCAGCACTTCTTCATCGCCCACCTGGATGTACAGCGGGGCGATGCCTTTGAGGTCCGCGCCGAGCGGCGAAGCGTAGGCGTCGGCGGCCTTACCGCCCAGGAACAATTGCGCAATTTGCTTGATCCCGGCTTCGGAGACGCATTTGTCGACCGCCGCGCGGGTCTGCATGGTGCCGCCGGTAGCGCTCATATCGGTCCAGGGCGAAATGGGCACCGCGCCGGCCGGCTGCGGCAGGCCTTCGTCGCGCGCTTTCAGCAGGGTGGCAATCACCAGACCGCCGCCGGCCGAGTCGCCCGACAGCGCGATATGACCCGGCTTGATGCCCTGATCGAGCAGCCAGCGGTAGCTCGCGAGCGCGTCATTCACGGGCGCCGGATGGGCATGCTCCGGGGCCAGACGGTAATCGACCACTAGCGCGCGGCAGCCGATGGCCTGGGCGATATGGCCCGCCATCCGGCGATGGGTCGCGGCGGAGCAGAACACATAGCCGCCGCCGTGGGTGTACTGGAGCACGCGATCGGTCGCGCAGCCGGCCGGGGTCAGCATGAGTGCGGGCACGCCGTTGGCGTTGACGGATTCGGTCGCGACATCGGCGGGTTCGGTGGTCATGTCGGCGAAGACTTCGGCGTCTTTGCGCATGTCGGCCAGCGTCGCGCTGGGGTTGCTCAACACTTTTTCGTTGAACTTCTGATAGGCATCCCGCAGGTCCTGGGGCGTACGAATACTCATGACTCTCCTCCTCTGATGGCCTGACGGCCGATGGCTTTTGGGTATGGGAAAAGGGCGCCCGGCCAATGGAAACTCGGAGCCGGCCGCCGCACGCGACTCGCCGGATGATATAGAAGGCCTCCGGGGCAAAGAAGCGCCGGTTATCATGCGGCCTTATCCGCTCGCCGCCCGCTCTGAAAGGAATTTCCCGTCGCCCGCAAAGCTCCCACTTCGCAACGTCCCGCGTCTCGCGATTTACGCAAGCTCTCGCTGCTCTGGCGTTTTGTCCGCCCGCATCGGGCGCGCATTCTCGCGGCCGCAGTCGCGCTGATTGTGGCGGCGGGCAGCGTGCTCGCCATCGGACAGGGTTTGAAGCTGGTGATCGACCGAGGCATCGCCGCGGGCAATCCCGGCATGTTGAACGAGGCCTTGGTGGGTTTGCTGGTGGTGATTGTGGTGATGTCGTGCGCCACTTTTGGCCGCTACTACCTCGTGACCTGGCTCGGCGAGCGGGTAACGGCAGATCTGCGCCGCGCGGTGTTTGAGCACATCCTCAAACTCTCGCCGGCGTTCTTTGAAGTCACGCGCACCGGCGAAGTCATTTCCCGCCTCACCAACGACACCAGCCTGATTGAAACCGTGGTGGGCTCCTCGGCCTCGTTCGCGTTGCGCAATTTCTTGCTGATGCTGGGCGCGTTTGTGCTGCTCGCTCACACTTCGTTAAAGCTCACCGCGCTGGTGCTGGTCGGCGTGCCGGTGGTGTTTTTGCCCATCATCATCGCGGGCCGCCACGTGCGCCGATTGTCGCGCGCGAGTCAGGATCGCCTGGCCGAGGTCGCGGCCTACATCGACGAAACCTTTCACGAAATTCGCACCGTGCAGGCCTATGTGCACGAGCCCGTGGACCGCGCGAGTTTCGGTGCGCGGGTAGAGAGCCAGTTCGACACCGCCAAGCAGCGCATCCTGGTGCGCGCGGCCATGATCTCCGCCGTGATCCTGCTCGCCTTCGGCGCCATCGGCGTCATTTTGTGGGTGGGTGGGAATGACGTCGTCGCCGGCAGGCTTTCGCCGGGGAATCTGTCGGCCTTCGTGTTCTACGCCGTGCTGGTCGCGGGGGCGGTCGGCGCGATCGCCGAAGTGATGGGCGAATTACAGCGCGCGGCCGGCGCGGCGGAGCGTCTGCTCGAACTGCTCGCCACCGAGCCGCAAATCGTGGCGCCGGAAAATCCCAAGCCTTTGGCGCTGCCGTCCAGAGGCGCGCTCAGCTTTGAGAATGTGAGCTTCCGCTATCCCACTCGCCCCGACGCACTCGCGCTCGATGACCTGACGCTCACCGTCGCGGCCGGCGAGAAGCTTGCGCTGGTCGGGCCTTCGGGCGCCGGTAAAACCACCCTGTTCCAACTGCTCTTGCGCTACTACGACCCTCAATCCGGTGTCATTCGCTTTGATGGCGTGCCGACGCGTGAACTCGAGCCCTCGGCGCTCCGGGGCGCGATTGCCATGGTGTCGCAGGACCCGGTGATCTTCGCCACCTCGGTGGCCGAGAACGTGCGCTACGGGCGACCAGAAGCCACCGACGCCGAAGTCGAAGCCGCCTGCCACGCGGCCTACGCCTGGGAGTTCATCGAGCGCCTGCCGCAGGGGATTCATACCCCGCTGGGTGAGCGCGGCGTGCAGTTGTCGGGCGGGCAGCGTCAGCGTTTGGCGATTGCCCGCGCGGTGCTCGCCGACCGTCCGCTGCTATTGCTGGACGAGGCCACCAGCGCGCTCGATGCGGAATCCGAGCGCCTCGTCCAGCGCGCCTTGAGCGAACTGATGGAGCAGCACACCACGCTCATCATTGCCCATCGACTCGCCACCGTGCAGAACGCCGACCGCATTGCGGTGCTGGAACACGGCCGCCTTATTGAGCTGGGGACGCACGCCGAGCTATTGGCGAAGAGCGGGCTTTATGCGCGACTCGCGGCGCTGCAGTTCATTGAATAAAGCAGGCTGACATCAGTCGCGCCGGGGTTTTATCCTGAGCGCGGCGGCAGCCACTTAAGAACTAACAACGACGGGGAGAACATCATGGATTTTGGATTTGTGTTTATGGGGTCCTGTCAGGTGACCCCGCAGGTGAAGCACGCGGAAGACCGGGGCTACTCGCACGGCTGGCTTTATGACTCGCAGATGCTGGGCAGCGAGGTCTACGCCTCACTCGCGCTGTGCGCGGCCGGCACGCAAAAAATTATCCTCGGGCCGGGCGTCACCAATCCCAAGTCGCGTATCGCGCCGCTGACCGCCTGCGGCATGGCGACTATCAACCAGATCGCGCCGGGCCGCGCGGTGCTGGGCATTGGCACCGGTAACACCACGCGCCGCACGCTCGGCATGCCGGCGGCCAAGCTGGAAGAACTGCGCGAACACATCGAAGTGTGTCAGGGCCTGTTCAAGGATCAGGTGACGGATTACTCGGAAGGCGACCGTCATCGCAAGATCAAATTCCTCAACCCCGACATGGGCTATATCAACATCAAGGATCAAATCCCGGTGTACATCGCCGCCAGCGGACCCAAGGTCGCGCAGATGGCGGGCGAGATTGCCGACGGCGTGATTCTGTTCGGCGCGGTGCATCCGTCGATCGTGAAATGGATGGTCGACAACGTGAAGATTGGCGCCGAGCGCGCCGGTCGCGATCCGAGCAAGATTTATATCTTGTCGATGACTGCCTTCTATCTGACCAAGACCGAGCAGGAAATCGAGACCCGCACGGTGCGCGAAGCGGTGGGGCCGATGGTCGCGTCCAGCAGCAATATCTTTGCGCTGTCCACGCATCACGACCCGAGCCTGCTGCCGTCGGATTTGCGCGACGAAATGGTGAACTTCACCAACGTCTACAAAGATCCGGAAGCGCCGGTCGAGACGCGCCATCTCAAGCTCTACAGCGGTTATCTGCAAAAACTCCGGCCAGAGCACGAAGCGCTGATGACCGAGAAAATCATGCGGGCCACGACGCTGGTGGGCACCAAGGACCAGATCATCGATTCCATCCAGCAGATGCAGGCCGCCGGCGTGCATCAGGTGGCGGTGCAGCCGATTCTGGATACCGACGCGACGATCGATCAGTTTGCCGACGAGATCATGCCGGCGTTTCGCTAGGCTTTAGCCTCTGCACCCGCCTCGCGACTACGGCCGCGAGGCGGGGCTTCTCATCACAGCAGGATGGCGAAGGCTCGTGCCGGGAAGCCGTTCTCCACTTTGGGCCAAGTAAGCACAATCACCGCGCCAGTCGCCGGCCACTGACCGGGATTGGCCAGCACCTCATGCCGCCAGCGGCTCACAACAGCGTGTTTCGCCGACGAGCGCCCCTTCAGCCCATCGGGGGATTCTGTTCAAAGCGGGGGAGTGCGGGCTCGAGCGCGAGCCAGGGCTGCGCGGTGTCGCACCACATCTCGACCGCGGGCTTGAGCGCTGACACGTCATCCAGCGTGCCGGCCTTCAGAAACACTACGCCGGGCATCGCATCCACTGCGGAATAAATCGGCGAGCCGCAGTCGCCGCAGAAATGGCGACGGACGCTGCCGCCGCTGACCCCGGTGGTCGTGTAGATCTTCATTTCGCCGGTCACGCTCAGCGCGGCCAGTGGCACACCCTGCACGATGGAAAACGAAGTGCCCGTCTGCTTCTGGCAGTCGCGGCAGTGGCAGATCGCGGTCATCGCTGGCGCGCCCTCATAGCGGTATTGAATCTTGCCGCACAGGCAGCTGCCGGTGGTGTTGCTC
>CANFVX010000302.1 GCA_947450495.1 Gammaproteobacteria bacterium | reverse complement strand
TCCCCTTGGTGGCGCCGAGGCCTTCGGTAGAGGCAATGTTGACGATGCGCGCGGCATCGCTCTTTTGCAGATGCGGCAGGCATTCGCGAACGAGCAGCGCCTGTGCGGTAACAAGAACCTCGAAGGTGCGCGCCCAGTGCGTTTCGAATTCGGGCGCATCAATGGCCGTCTCAAACACGATGCCCGCGTTGTTCACCAGAATGTCGACGCCGCCCCAGCGCGTCACCATATCGGCCACCACCGCGCGGCGTTCCTCGACGTTGCTCACATCCAGTCGGTAACCGACCGCACTACCGCCGGCGCTAGTGATTTCATCCACTACGGCCTGCACTTTGACGGGATCGAGATCGGTCACCGCCACATGCGCGCCTTCGTCGGCGAACAGCAGCGCGGTGGCGCGACCCATGCCGCTCGCTGCGCCCGTGACCAGCGCGACGCGCCCTTTGATGCTTCGATTAAGTTTGCTGTTCCGCCGCATTTTTTGCCCCCTTTGATATTGAATGTGCGGGCATTATGCCGAGTCGGGGCGCGAGGTCACGAAGGGTGGGCGGATGCGTAATCGCGTGCCTATACTGCGGGCCCCACCCCCATGCCACAGAGGCTTCGTCATGCAGGAACCGATGCTCGCAGGACTCAGGATTCTGGACCTCTCGCGCGCGCTGGCCGGGCCAACCTGCACCCGCATGCTGGTAGAGATGGGGGCCGAGGTCATCAAGATTGAAGGCGCGCCGGGCGGCGACATGACGCGCCACACCGCCAAGTTTCGCGACAACGAGCGCAGCCTCTATTACGTTCAGCAGAATCGCGGCAAAAAAAGCGTGTGCATCGACTTGCGCCAGCCCGAAGGGCTCGCGCTGGTACACGACTTGGTGAAGCACGTCGACGTGGTGGTGGAGAACTTCAAGCCCGGCGTCATCAAAGAAATGGGCATGGGCTTCGAGGCGCTGCAGGCCATCAAGCCCGACATCATCCTCTGCTCTATTTCGGCGCTCGGTCAGAGCGGTCCGCTGTCGTCCAAGCCGGGTTACGACTACATCGCGCAGGCTTATTCCGGCGTGACCTCCATGATTGGTGATCCCAACGAGCCGCCCTATATCCCGCTGATGGGCTTGGGCGACGCGAGCACCGGCGTGCACGGCGCGCTTGCGATTCTCGCAGCCTTACGGCATCGCGACCGCACCGGACGCGGCCAGCATCTCGATATTGGCTTGCTCGACGTTTACTACCACTGCCATGAAGTGAACGTGATCATGCATACCGGCACCGGCGGGCGCATGACGCCGCAGCGTACCGGTCGCCATCTCACCTACGTTTGCCCCGCCGGCGTGTTTCGCGCCAACGGCCGCGACATCACCATCATGGCCTTCTTGCATCACTGGAAAGATCTTTGCGCGGCGATGAATCGGCCCGATCTGGCCGCCGACCCTGAACTCGATTCCGATGCCAAGCGCCTCACCCGCCGCGACGAGATCGTGCAGACCATCGAATCCTGGCTGCAGAGTTTTGAAAATCCCGACGACGCCATTGCGCTGATGGAAGCGCACAACGTGCCCTGCGCACCGGTGCTGTCGATTGCCGAAACCGTTAAGGAGCCGCATCTGCGCGAGCGCGGCACCATCCGCATGATCGAAGACCGTCTCGCTGGCAGTTTTGAAGCGCCCGGTTTTCCGCTCCGCTTCAGCGATTTCCCCGAGCCCTTGCCGCTCGTCGCGCCCACGCTGGGCGAACACAACGCCGAGGTGCTAACCAGCGTGCTCGGCAAGGATGCGGCCGAAGTGGCGCGGTTGCGGGCCGCCGGCGTCCTGCAGGAAAAAGAATGCTGATCGCTTGCCGCCGCGCCCATGAGTTTCGCGCTTGAAAGTTTCCGCCGAGACCTTCGCCCGCTTCGCGCCGGGGCTGTTCGTGTTGCTGTGGTCGACCGGCTTCGTAGGCGCCAAGTTCGGCCTGCCTTATGCCGAACCGGTCACTTTTATGGCCTACCGCTACACCATCGTCTCGCTGCTGTTGGGCAGCTATGTTTTCGCGGTGCGGGCGCCCTGGCCGCGGCAGCCCCTGATGTACGGGCACCTCGCGCTCAGCGGTTTGCTGATGCACGGGTTCTACATCGGCGGGGTATTCATCGCGATCTCGCGCGGCATGAACTCCGGCATCGCGGCGCTGATTGTGGGCGTGCAGCCTTTGCTCACCGCGGTGTTGTCCGGCCCCTTGCTCGGCGAACGGTTGGTCCCGCGCCAGTGGGCAGGTTTTGTATTGGGCTTCGCGGGGCTTGCGCTCACGGTGCATCGCTCGCTGGCGAGCGGCGCAATGCCCGTGTTTGGCCTCGTCAGTTGCACGATCGGGCTACTCGCCATCACCTTCGGCACGCTGTATCAAAAGCGCTGCACGGCGGGCGTCGACAACCGCGTGGGCGCGCTGGTGCAGTTCATGGCCACCGCCGTGGCCTGTGTGCTGGTGTCCCGCAGTTTCGAAACCGGCGTGGTGGAATGGCATCCGCGCTTCATGTTTGCGCTGGGCTGGCTGTGCATTGTGTTGTCGCTCGGGGCCATCAGCATTCTGTGGCTGCTGATTCGCCAGGGCGCGGCCTCGCGAGTCGCGAGCCTGTTTTATCTGGTGCCGCCGGTGGTCGCGATCGAAGGCTTTCTGCTGTTTGGCGAAACGCTGCAGCCTTTGCAGATGGTCGGCATCGCCATCACCGCGCTCGGCGTGGCGCTGATTAACCGCGTATGAGCAAGGACGAATTGTCGGCGGCGCTGGCCGCCTGCGCTACGGACTTACAGGCCTTTGCGGACGCCCGCGATTGGGGGCAGTTTCATACGCCCAAGAATCTGGCAATGTCGCTCGCAATCGAAGCGGGTGAAGTGATGGAACATTTTCAGTGGACCGCGCCCGACGCCGCGACCTTGAGCCCGGAGGCGCACGCGGCGGTGGCGCTGGAGTTGGCCGACGTGTTCAGCTATTTGCTCCGGCTGGCGAGCGTGCTCGAGATCGATCTGGCGAGTGCGCTCCGCACCAAGCTCGCCATCAACGAACAACGCTACCCGGTAGAGAAAGCCCGGGGCAGCGCGACCAAATACGATGCGCTATGAAGCCGGAAGCGGCTTCCGCATCGCGCAACAACAGCCGGGATACCGGCGTAACAAGGGGAGACAACACGTGATTTTGCGAACTATCACCATGGCCGCGCTGGCAGCCTTTGCGCTCAACGCAGCGGCCGACGGCAAGCCGGACGGCAAAGCGGTTTTTGATCGGGCCTGTGCCAGCTGTCACAGCGGCGGCGTGCCGCGCGCACCCAGCCCGGAAACCCTCAAGAAAATGGAACCGGTGTCCGTTGTGCGCGCGCTGGAAACCGGCGTCATGCGCATGGTGGGCAATTTCAGCCTGAACGGGCCCGAGCGCATCGCGGTGGCGGAATATGTGACCGGCAAAACCTACGACGCCGCCTGGCAGCCGAAGGTGGTCAACCAATGCGCGCCCGGCAAATGGCCGACCGGCGGCGACCTGCTGGCTGCGCCGCACTGGAACACCTGGGGCGTGAATCAGCAGAACACGCGTTTCCAGCCCGCCGCGATGGCCGGTGTGGACAAGACCACGGTCGGCAAACTGACACTGCAGTGGGCGTTTGCCTTCCCGGGTGAAACTCTGGCCGAAGCGCATTCCTCGGTCGTTGACGGGCGCCTGTTTGTGGGCAGCCGTAGCGGCGACGTCTACGCGCTGGACGCGAAGACCGGCTGCACCCACTGGAGCTTCCGCGCCAACGCGGCGGTAAAAGGCCCGATGCTGGTGGCGAGCCTGAAGGGCAAGGACACCCCGTTCGTGTTCTTTGGCGACGTCAGCGGCCGGGCGTACGCGCTGGACGCCGCGAGTGGTAAACAGCAATGGGTGTCGGCGGTGGATGAACATCCGTCCGCGCGCCTCACCGGCGGCTTCCAACTGGTGGACGGCACGCTCTATGTGCCGGTGTCTTCGCTGGAAGAAGGACTCGCCGCGGATCCCAACTACAAGTGCTGCACCTTCCGGGGCGCACTGGCCGCGCTCGATCCCGCCACCGGCACGGTGCGTTGGAAGAAGCACATCATCGATCAGGCCGCGACCATTGAGCACAAGGACGCCAGCGGTCGCGTGACCATCGGTCCGAACGGCGGCGCGGTGTGGTCCTCGCCGACGATCGATCCCAAGCTCGGTCGCGTGTATGTCTCCACCGGCGACAACTACACCCAGCCGGCGACGGACACCAGTGACGCGATTCTGGCGATGTCCCTCAAGGACGGCGCCAAGCAGTGGGCGTATCAAGGCTTGCCGGGCGACGCCTGGAACGTGGCCTGCAGCCTGCCCGGTAAAGCGAATTGCCCGAAAGACGAAGGTCCCGACCACGACATGGGTTCCTCGCCGATTCTCGTTGAGTTGGCGGGCGGCAAGCGTGTGTTGCTCGGCGGCCAGAAGACCGGCGTGCTGCACGCGGTCGACCCGGATGCCAACGGCAAGTTGCTGTGGAAAACCCGTGTCGCGAAGGGCGGGATTCTGGGCGGCATCGAATGG
>CANFVX010000301.1 GCA_947450495.1 Gammaproteobacteria bacterium | reverse complement strand
CGCAGCCGGCGGCACGCTCGAAGCGCGCATGACCGATTCCAAAGGCCGCGAATTCACCCGTAAATTCCCGGTGGAAGCGCCGGCCAAGGCCTCCTGAGCATGGCCCGCGCTGCCCGCGATCGCGCCGTCGTTCGACTTCGCAATCGCCACGCCACCCATCCGCTGATGCAAAAAGGCGGCGTGCACGAGAAGCCGCCCAAGGCCGAGCGCAAACGCGATAAGCAGGACTTGCAGCGCCGGCTGGACGACTAGCGCCGGGGCGTTTCAGCCCTTCAAACCCCGCAAAAAACCGAGCACCGCGGCGTTGAACGCCGCCGGCTGTTCGATGTTCGACAGATGGCCCGCCTGCTCAAGAATGCACAGCTGCGCGCCGACAATGGCCTCCGCCATCTGCTCCGAAACCGCCGGCGGGGTGAGCTTGTCTTCATCGCCACACACCACCAGCGTTGGGACCCGGATGGCGTCGAGTTTGGCCACCGGCTCGTAGCGCGTCATCGCGGCAATGGCTTTGAGATACGACGCTTTGTGGAGGGCCGTCATGCTGTCGATCAGGCGTTGCATCGAGGCCGGTGTGGCGTTCTGGCTCAACAGCGTGGGGGCGACCAGCGGCGCGATATCACGCGGCGCCTTGCCTTCGAGCAGCGGTTGCTGACGCGAGCGGATGAAGGCCTCGCGCTGCTCGGGCGTGACCGAGCTGTCGTAGCCGGGGAAGGTGTCGCATAACACCAAACTCGCCACGCGCTGCGGATGGGCCTCGTAGAAATCGAGCGCGATCCGCCCGCCCATCGATAGCCCCACCAGATGCGCCTGCGCCACCTCGAGGTGGTCAAGAAGGCGCAGGAGATCGGCCGCAAACAGCGGGAACGTGAGGTCTTCGGAATAGTCGTCGCTGTCGCCGTAGCCGCGCGCATCCCAGGCCAGGGCGTGGAATTCAGTCCCCACGGCCGTGAGTTGTTCGCGCCAGTTGCTGCGATTGCCGCCGATGCCGTGCATGAAGACCACGGTCTCACCGGCCCCCGTTTGCTCGTAGGCGAGGCGCGGGGCGCCGGGGACAAACAGCGGGCCGGTAATCTCGTTCATGCGCAATCCTCAGGCGTACCAGGGCAGCGCCATGGCCGCGCCGGTTTCGCTTTTCACTTCAACAGGAGAGGCAGCCAGGGTGGCGATGATGTGCAGATTCTCATCGCCCGTATTGCAGATTTGATGCACCACGTTGCCGGGAATCACAAGCGTTTGGTCGGCCTTGAAGGGGAGTTCCCGATCTTCAAAACGGCACACGCCGCTGCCGCCCATGATGAGGATGACTTCCTCACAGGCGTGGCTGTGGACCGGGGTGGCGGCGTGCGCTGCGATGGTTTGGCGCCAGATCTCAAAACTTTTCAGACCGTCCTGACAGCCCGCCAGCGTTTGGTGCTCAAGGCCGGGCAGTTGGTGTTTCTGAACGCTGCTGTTGTTGTTGACGTGCATCGGTAAGTCCCTCCGTTGAAGTGATTGAATGAGAGCGGGCCGGCCGTGGGCTTGTCAATCTATTGGACATGAGCAGGGCGAGGGCGTGGTAAGTTTTCCGCGCCCTCACCATCACCTGCTGACCCGGAGCGCCGTGCCCATGATCGACTGCTATACCGCCTCAACGCCTAACGGTTGGAAAGTCACCGTCCTGCTCGAAGAACTGGCCATTCCTTACCGCGTGATTCCCGTTGATTTGGCGCAACGCGAACAGAAAGCCGACTGGTTTCTGGCCCTCAATCCTAATGGCCGCATCCCGGCGATTGTTGATCGGGATAACGATGACTTTGCGGTGTTCGAGTCCGGCGCAATCATGCTGTATCTGGCGCAGAAGACCGGCCGGCTGCTGCCGAGCGAACCGAAGGCCGCCTCCCGCGTGATTCAGTGGCTGATGTTCCAGATGAGCGGCGTCGGCCCGATGATGGGGCAGGCTAACGTGTTCTACCGCTATTTCCCCGAAAAAATCCCGGCCGCGATCGAGCGCTATCACAACGAATGTCGACGCTTGTTCGAGGTGTTGAACGGCCAGTTGGCGGGGCGCGAGTACCTGTGCGACGACTACAGCATTGCCGACATCGCGAACTGGTGCTGGGTGCGCATCCATCGCTGGAGCGGCGTGAATATCGAAGGGCTCGATGCCCTACAGGCGTGGCTGGCCCGGCTTGAGGCGCGGCCCGCCTGCCAGCGCGGGATCGTCATTCCGAATCCCATGGCGATGGACGATGCCACCGTGAACCTGGGACAAAGTCTGGTCCAACGCTAATTTCGTGCGCTGGCTCAGGAAGCATTCAGCCTGCAGCGGATAAAAAGCAGCGGTCGTCCGGTGAGTGGTCACAATCCGGGTGAATCATAGCCACGCCCCACCACAGGAGTCCTGCATGTCGATCCCAGCCTCGGCTGTCATCCCGCTGCTCGGTCAGCCGTCTTTCGTTACGCTCCAAAGCCATGTTCTCTCCGAAGAACGCCGCCAGCCCGGGCACTCCGGCAATCTCTCCTGGATTATCTCGGCGCTCGCGATCGCCGCCAAAACCATCGCCGCGCGGCTGAAGAACGCGGGCATAGAAGACGTGCTCGGCGAAATCGGCACGCAGAACGTGCAGGGCGAGCGGCAACAGAAGCTCGACGTCATCGCCAACCATCTGCTCATCCAGCTGCTCGGCACTCGCGAGGGCGTGGCCGTGATTGGATCGGAGGAAAATGACGAACTGCTGCTGGTAGAAACTGAGGCCAACGGCGGTCAGCGCTATGCCGTGTTGTTCGACCCGCTGGATGGCTCGGCCAACCTCGATGTGGGCGGCAGCGTGGGCACCATCTTCTCGATTTTTGACGCGCCCAAGGGCACCGAGCAAGTGCTGCAAACCGGGCGGCGGCAGGTCGCAGCCGGCTATGTGTTGTACAGCTCGTCCACCATTTTCGTCTTGACCACCGGACTTGGCGTGCACCTGTTTGTGCTTGATACGGCGGTGGGCGCGTTCATTCGCGTTCAGCAGCATCTGCGCATGCCGGCGTCGGGCACGATTTATTCGGTCAATGAAGCCAACGCCGCCAGCTTCCCGCCGGGTTATCAGACGTATCTGGCGCAATGTCGGGACGCGGGGTTTTCGTCCCGCTACGCTGGCGCGATGGTGGCCGATGT
Organism: Gammaproteobacteria bacterium; assembly: GCA_947450495.1. Taxonomy (GTDB): domain Bacteria; phylum Pseudomonadota; class Gammaproteobacteria. The sequence goes on along the minus strand of CANFVX010000301.1, from coordinate 1,394 downwards.
GCACCGGGTGTTGATCAAAGGCGGGGTGTTTATGTATCCCCCAACCGCCAAGGCCCCGCAGGGCAAACTCCGTTTGATGTATGAAGCCAATCCCATGGCGATGTTGATTGAGCAAGCCGGAGGCATGGCGTCGACCGGGCGCCAGCCGATTCTTGATCTGGTGCCAGACGAACTGCACCAGCGGGTGCCGGTGGTGCTGGGCAGTACGGGCAATGTGCAGGCCCTGCTAGACCTGCTCAAGTCAGCATAAAAAAAGCGGCCGCTGTGGGCCGCTTTTTCAGGTTCAATGACCCGGCGCAGTAAGTGCATAGGGCATCGCTGAACGCGCCTTCAGTCTAGAAGGTCACGCCCACCCGCATGCCGATCACCGCCGCGTCTTTAATCGCGCGGTCGCTGCCGGGATTAAAGAAATACTGGAAATCTGGCTGCACCAGCAACCACGGTAACGGGGTGATGGCGTAGGTCACTTCGATGAGAGTTTCAGTCTCGCGGAAGCCGCCGGGATTCGCATTCAGGAATTTGTCGCCGTTGCGCGCATAGGCAAAAGCCACGCCCGCCACGTCGGCGGGCCTGCTCGCCAGCGGCCCGGTCCAGTTCACGCCACCGCCTGCGTACAGATCGGTTTGGTTGTTGGCCTGATCGGCAAAGCCCAATTGCCCGAAGACCCCGAGACCGCGGCCGTCTTCGCAGCGCCAGAGGTCCGTTTCGCCGACCACGTACATGCCGCTGTTTTGGCCGCGGACGCCGGTGAGCATGTTGTCGAAGTCGGTCTGGTGCCAGCCGCCCACGGCAAGCTTGAAGAAGTGCCCTTCGCCACCGGTGATGCCGGCTTCGCCAATGGCGAGCACGCCGTCATGGTCGTTGAAATCGACGTGGGTGCCGTAAGGATCGTTGGGGTCGCCGGGCACACCGTCGTAGACCGCGCCCATCACGTAGGTGCGTTCTGTCGGACTGACTTTGACCCGCACCGTCATCCCGCTGGTTGGGAAAATGGAGGGACCGATTTGCGCCACTTCCTGCCCAACACCGAACGAACTGTTGAGAAATACGCCGCTGAGATCGGTAACGTAGAACTCGCTGTTCAAGTCGTGCAGACCGGCCAGTACGCTGAGTTTGTCGTCGAAGAATTTGTGCTCGTACCAAGCTTCGTAGAGCTTCACGGTATCCGGCGCTTCGATGTTGCTCGCGACCTGCAGGGCGCCCAGCAGATTGTTGGTGTCTCCGCCCGTATTGCCTAGCAGGTACAGACGCAGGGTGCCGTTGTTCCACCAGCCAGCTTTGCCGGTATCAACCTGAACCGCGAGGTCGAAGTTGGCGGGGGATTCGACCCCCTGCTTGATGCCGCCCGAGACCACGCCCAGCACGTCCACCGTGGCAACGGCCTCGATATCAAT
>CANFVX010000300.1 GCA_947450495.1 Gammaproteobacteria bacterium | reverse complement strand
CGACGCCATCCGGGTCCCAACGCTGGTGGTGTGTGGCGATGAAGACCAGCTCACCCCGCCGGCGGTTTCGCAGCAGATGGCAGAGGCCATTGCCGGCGCGCAGCTGTGCATTCTTGAGCAGGCGGGCCATCTGTCTAACATCGAACAGCCGGCGGCGTTCAACGCCGCAGTGCTCGGTTTTTTGCGGGGTTTGAAGGGCTGAAACGCCCCGGCGCTACTCGTCCAGCCGGCGCTGCAAGTCCTGCTTCTCGCGCTTGCGATCGGCCTTGCGCGGCTTCTCGTGCACGCCGCCTTTTTGCATCAGCGGATGGGTGGCGTGGCGATTGCGGAGTCGAACGACGGCGCGATCGCGGGCAGCGCGAGCCATGCTCAGGAGGCCTTGGCCGGCGCTTCCACCGGGAATTTACGGGTGAATTCGCGGCCTTTGGAATCGGTCATGCGCGCTTCGAGCGTGCCGCCGGCTGCGGGCTTGAAGAAGAACCGGAAACTCGGGTCTTCGCTGATGGAGATATCCGTCTCCGCCGACAAGATGTGCCGGCCGTTGAAGCTAATCTCGACCTTGGTCACGTATTCCGGCGGAATAAAGCTGCGTGTGCGCTGGTCCAGCTGGAGCCCGGTCACGTTGGGGTGGCTGATGATGAGCTGGCCGAGCGCCACGTCACCGCCCTCCCCCTGTTCGTGATTGGCGCGGAACTTCATTTCGCCGATGTGCTTGCGGGATTCCCTTAGCTGCAGAAACGGCGGCGGCTCCGAGCACCCCCCGCTCGCCCGCGTGTAGCCCGAATCCATATGCAATTCGCCGTTGTTGAGTTCTGCCACCACCCGCACGTGGGTGAATTCGTTAATCCGCAGGCGCATCGCCAGATCCGCCTTGCCGGCTTCGGGCGTGAGATGGAAAACCCCGGCGAGCGGCTTGGGGTTGCGGTCAATAAACACATAGAGCGTTTTGATGTAGCGCTCGGCGGTTTGCGGAATCTTGGCGTTCACGCTAATCGGCACCACGCCGGAATCTTCGGCGCGGACCGGGATGCGCAATTCCACGATGGCCTGATCGCTGGAAATCACGCGCTTCTGGAAGTGCTGCGGTTTCAGCACCGTGTCCCAGAGTTCGGTTTCCGATTGCTTTCCGGCCGCATGGGCCAGTCCGCCGGTGACCAGCCACAGCCCGACCATACAGGCGCCTGCCCAGTGTTTGATTTGCACGCTAGCTCCCCGCAGCCAAGGGCGATTGAGCCCGGAGGATAAGACGCGCCCCCGTATTGGGCAAACCATGCTTACTCGCGCGTGGGGCGATGCGCCGCCAGCATCACCGCGCCAACGCCGATCAGCGCGGCGATAAAAAGGCGCAAAGCGCCGGGCCATTCAAAGCGGAAGACCCGCGCGACCGGCGGCGTCGCCAGTGCGAACAGCAGCAGCGCGCTGGCGCCGACGAGCACCCAGCGTAAGGCCGGATTGGGCGCGCGCAGTTTTTCCACTAGCGTCAGCGCCGACCCGCGAGCCGCCAAAATCATCGCCAGATTGGCGGCCACCAAAGTCGTTACTGCCAAAGCGCGCGCGGCAGGCACGGGCAGGGTTTGGCGCAGTGCCCAGCCATACACCGCCACGACCGCGAGCAAGGTCAGACCGCCCTGCGCCAGGCTGCGCCAGAGCAGCGACGGCGCCAGCAGTATTTCATCGCGGCCCCGGGGCGGCCTTTGCATGAGGTCGGGCGCGGCGGCTTCCATTTCAAACACTATCGAACAGGCCGGATCGATGATCATTTCCAGCAACATCACGTGCACCGGAAACAGCACCAGCGGCCAATCGAGTAGCAGCGGCAGCAAAGCGACCCCGGCGATGGGCACGTGCGCGGCGACCAGATAGCCCACCGCCTTGCGCAGATTGTCGAACACCCGACGTCCGATCCGCACGGCAGCCACGATGGAAGCGAAGTTGTCGTCGGTCAGCACCAGCGCGGCGGCTTCGCGGGCAACATCGGTGCCGCGCGCACCCATCGCAATCCCGATTTGGGCCGCCCGTAGCGCGGGCGCGTCGTTGACTCCGTCGCCCGTCATCGCCACCACTTCGCCGCGTGCCTGATAGGCCTGCACCAGGGCGAGTTTCTGTGCGGGCATCACGCGCGCGAAAATGCGGGCGTCGTCCAGCCGGGCCTGAAGCCCGGCGCTATCAAGTTGTGCCAACGTCTCACCGGTCAAGGCCTCCCCGGCCGCAAAGCCGGCCTGCGCGGCAATGGCGCGGGCGGTGGCGAGATGGTCGCCGGTGATCATCGCCACCTTGATGCCCGCAGTCTGGCACTCCGCCATCGCCGCCGGCACCTCGGGCCGTAACGGATCTTCCAGACCGACGAGTCCCAGAAACGCGTAGTCGAAATCGTGTTGCAGGGCCGGCCATTCATCGTTCGGCCACACACCGCACGCCACGGCGATCACGCGCAAACCCTGCGCAGCCAAGGCCTCCACCTGAGCCCGCACCACGTGCACCCGCTCGGCATTCGCATGACAGAGGTCCAGCACCGCCTCGGGCGCGCCCTTGGCCGCCACCACATAGGCGCCACCGTCGACATCGCGCCAGACATGCGTCATCGCCAGCAGGCCCGGCGTGAGCGCGTATTCCCGCGCAATCTCCCAGCGGCCATGTAAATGCGGCGTGCCTTGCAGGCGTTCCTCACCGAGCCTGCGCACCGCTTGCTCCATCGGGTCGTAGGGCGCGACCGCGCAGGCCAGCATGGCGAATTCCATCAAGCGCCGAATCGGCGCGGGCCATGCGCCCGGTGCTTCAGGCCCCACCTCACAGCGTGCCCCGTCGGCCTCCAGCATCCGCACGCGCATCTGATTGGCGGTGAGCGTGCCGGTCTTATCCACGCATAACACCGTCACCGCGCCCAAGGCTTCAATCGCCGCCATGCGGCGGGTCAGCACGTGGTGTTGGGAAATACGCCACGCGCCCAGCGCGAGAAAAACGGTCAACACCACCGGAAATTCGACCGGCAGAATCGCCACCGCCAACGTCACCCCGGCGAGCAAACCGTCGAGCCAGGCGCCGTCGCGCAGGCCGTAAATCAACACCAGAGCGACGCATAAAGCGCCGCCCAGCAACGCCACGCGCCGCACCAGCAGGGCAATTTGCGCCTGCACCGGCGAGGGCTCCGGCGTAATGTTGCGCAGGCTTCCGCCCAGTTGCCCCAGCATCGTGTGACGGCCGGTCGCCAGCGCGCGCGCCATCCCCTGTCCCTTGACCAGCACGGTGCCCGCGAACAAAAACGGCAGATCGTCACCCCCGGGCGCGCGGAGCACTTGGGCGCCATCCCAGGCTTGTTTGCGCACCGGTGCCGATTCACCCGTGAGCAGGGATTCGTCGGCTAACACGCCGCCGCCCGCCAGCAGCGCCGCATCAGCGGCAATCCGGTCGCCTTCCGCCAATAGCAGCAGATCGCCCCGCACGACCTCGCGTCCCGGGACGCGCCGCGCCACGCCGTCCCGGAGCACCGACGCCCGCGGGCTGGTCATTTCGCGCAAACTTCCGAGCACCCGCTCCGTGCGTTCTGCCTGCACCACCGTAATACCGCACATCAGCAGCAATACGCTCATCAAGGTCAGCGCATCCAGCCGATCGCCCAGCGCCAGATACAAGCCCGCAGACAGCGTCAGTAAGAGGAAAATCGGCTCGAGAATGGTTGCCAGAACTAATGTGAGGAGGCTGCGGCCATGCGCCCCCGGCAGTTCGTTGGGCCCCTCTTCTAACAGGCGACGGGCGGCCTCGGCGTTGCTCAAACCGGCGTGATCTGGGGTGCTGGTCATGTCGGGTCGGTGGCCTGCGATCAAAAATGGACAAGGTGACCGGCTGCGCCGGGCGCTCTAGACTCGATTGCACCTTACGCCGCACCCCGCGCGCGCTCACCGTTCCGGATCAAGCGCGCGCCCGGCCCAACGCCCAACAGGACACTTATGGATATCACCGCTTTCAACCTTGGACTGCTGCGCTACCTCGATACCTCGCCGACGCCTTTTCACGCCGTGCGGAGCGCCACCCAGCTGCTGGACGACGGTGGCTTTACCGCGCTGGATGAGCGCGAACCCTGGACGCTCACGCCGGGGGGGCGCTACTACGTCACCCGCAATGCCTCCTCGCTGATTGCCTTCGTGCTAGGCAGCGCGCCGGTCGCCACCCAGGGCCTGCGCATGGTGGGCGCGCACACCGACAGCCCCTGCTTGCGCCTCAAGCCGCAGCCGGAAATCACCAGCAAGGGCTACAGCCAGTTAGGCGTTGAGGTCTACGGCGGGGCCTTGCTGAACCCCTGGTTTGACCGCGATCTGGGCCTTGCCGGACGCCTCACCCTGCGCCTGCCGGACGGCCGACTGGATAGCCATCTGATCGACATTCGCGAGCCCGTGGCGGTGATCCCGAGTCTCGCCATTCATCTCGACCGCGAGGCCAATGAGAAACGCAGCATCAACAAGCAAACCTATTTGCCGGCGATCGTGGCGCTGGGCAGCGGCTTTGATTTGCGGGCGGAACTGCTGTCGCGCCTCGCGGGTTTTGAACCCGAACT
>CANFVX010000299.1 GCA_947450495.1 Gammaproteobacteria bacterium | reverse complement strand
CGCTCGGACCTGCATACTGCAGGCGCGTTCGAAGGTGTAGAGCATCAGGAAGCAGTCAGAAACACTGGCGCCCACCGCGAGCGTGCCGTGGTTGCGCAAGAGCATGAGTTTCTTTTCACCCAGATCGGTCACGAGTCGTTCGCGCTCGCCAAGATCGAGCGCCACACCTTCGTATTCGTGGTAGGCCACCTGATCTGCAATCACCATCGCGGTCTGCGTGATCGGCATCAGGCCCTGCGCCATCGCGGACACCGCCACGCCGTCGTCGGTATGAAGATGCATCACCGCACGCGCATCCTCGCGCGCCATGTGAATCGCGCTATGGATGGTGAATCCGGCCGGATTTACCTCATAGCCATTCGACATCACGATGTTGCCGTCGAGGTCGATCTTCACCAGATTCGAGGCGGTGACTTCGTCGAACATCAGGCCGTAGGGGTTAATCAGGAAATGGTGCTCGGGTCCCGGCACACGCGCGGAGAGGTGCGTGAAGATCAGGTCGGTCCAGCCATAGTGATGGACCAAGCGATAGGCCGCCGCGAGATCCACGCGCACCTGCCACTCTTCGTTGCTGACTTGCGTGCGCACATCGCTCGCCGCTTTTAGTGCAGTTGCCATGCCGAGTCCTCCCGCATAGGTGATTAACAGTGACGCCAGTCTAGCGGTTTCTGGTGGACTTACCCGCGTTGTTCAGTCCGGTGGGTTGCTACTTGAGATCGGGGTTGCTCGCATGGTTCCACCAGGCCAGATCGGAATGCGCGCGCAGGTCGAGTTCGAAGGTCCAGGCCGAGCGATGTTGATGCGCCACATGAAAATAGGTGTTGGCCACCTCGGCCGGCACGAGCAGGCCGTCGTTGTCCAAGCCTTTCTTTTCGCGCAACGCCTGAAAGCGTTCAGGGCCTAGCATCTTGCCCAAGGTGTCCGGCGCATCCACCGCGCCGTCGATAACGATATGCGCAACGTGGATGCCCTTGCTCGCAAACTGAGCATTGAGCGACTGACACAGCATGCGTCGCCCGCCCATGGCCGACGCGTGCGAATGCTGGCCGGCGTTGCCGCGCATTGCGGCGGTGGCGGACGTCACCAACAGCGCGCCTTGGCCACGCTGCTCCATGTACGGAAACAGCACTTGCGCCAGACGGAACAGGCCAAAGGTGGCGATGCGCCAGCCCATCTCGAAAGCCTTTAGAGAAGTGCTCGCCAGCCCCCGGTCGCCGATTTGCGCGCCCAGATTGAACACTGCGACCGCGATCGGGCCGATGTTGGCCTCGATTTGGGTAACGAGTTCTTCGATGCTGCCTTCTTCCATGGCATTCAGGATGAAGCCGCTGGCCGAGCCACCCGCGTCCTCGATCTCGCTCACGATCTTGTCCAGGCCAGCTTGGTCGGTGCGACGCGCGAGGCAGGCGTGATAACCCTCGCGAGCAAAGCGCTTCGCCACATGGCCTCCGATGCCGGCACCTGCGCCGAGGATCAGGCAGACGGGTTTGGTCATGGTCTTGTCCTTTTTTCAGATAGAGGGTTAGGGCTCGGCCTGGTGGGCGCCTATTCGCGATGAATCGTCAACGAAGGCTCGGGTGGCTCGCCACAAGTCTGCAACACTCATGGCAAGCGGCCCACGACAGGTTAGTTGGCGACGGGACTATTGTCGCGCTGTCCACCGAGGCGGATCAGGGTGGGGAACATCGACAGCCGGCCGGTTGCGCACTTCATGACGCAGCGGGCGTCAGCCCCGCCGATACTGCTGACAGAACACCAGATATTCTTTGAAATACTCCCCAATGACCCCGCCCGTCGTAACGCGACTCGAATCACGCGGGAACAGCACCTTGCGCGAGCGAAACCGCCAGCGATTTCCTTCGCGCTGATATTCGTCCTCGTACCAGCCCTGCAGATTGTTGTAGATGGCCTCGGGCCGCAGCAGGAATTCATTCAACTCGCACTTGCCGGTGGCGGTGTCGCCATCGATGTCCACGTAGGAGTTAGTCATTACGTGATGCAGGCCCGGGATTGTGCGATGGAGTCCGGCGGCGAACTCGGTGAGTGCGGCGCGGCCTTCCACCACCACTTTCATGATGGGGATTTCGAAGCGGCCATCGTTGGTAAAGAGCGAGGCCCAGACGCTCGGATCGCCGGTTTCATAGTCAATGGCGAACGCGTAACGGCCCAGCAGATCCTGAATCATGGACCTGTCGGCAGCGGCCTTAAGATAGGCATCATCGCGCGGCATCGTCATTTATCTTGCCTCAGAATTGCCGCACGTAAGCGGCGACATCGCCCACGTCCTGCTCTCCCAGCGCGCCGGGAAACAGCTTTGGCATTTTGTCTGAAGGCTGCTTGATCCACTTCACGACCTTGGCGTCGTCCAGTTTCTTGCCCACGCCCACCAGCGTAGGGCCGACAGCGCCTTCGCCATGGGCGCCGTGGCAGCCGGCGCAGTTTTTGTCGAACACGATTTTGCCGTGGCCGGGATCCGGGGCGCCGGTCGTGTTAGCGATGACGGCGGGCGCCGGACTGACGCTGGCGGTCGGTGCATCACTCGCAAGCGTGTACACGATTAGCGTCGGCTGGCCACTTTCGCCGAAGCTCGCTCGTGACACGTTGCCAGAATCGATCGCCACATACTGGGTGCCGCCCACCGCATAGGTAATCACGCCACCGGCCAGCCCGCCGCCGGTCGCGTGCTTGAACAGCACCTCGCCCGTGGCGGAATCGAATGCGAGGAAATCGCCGCCCAGATCGCCGCCGAAGGTGATACCACCGGCAGTCGGCGTGAGCCCGGCCACGACCGGCGCGGGCGCGTGGTATTGCCAGCGCACTTTGCCGGTGTCTGGATCTACCGCGCTGATCCAGCCGCTGCGGGCTTCGTCGAGTTTCCAGCCCCCTGCGACCATGAACTTGCCGGGCTGGTAGGCGACCTCATCGGAGTTGATGAGCGCGCACCAGTCCACCGCGCCCACCACCAATTGTTTGGTTTTGGCGTCGTAAGCCGGACCGTTCCATTCCACGCCGCCGAGCGGGCCGGGGCAGGTGTAAACGCCTTTTTTAGTGGGCGCGGTGGCGGGCTTTTTCACCGTGGTAACGGCGGTTTTGAATTCACGCTGGTGGGTTTCGCGATTCACCGCGTAGAGATGACCGTCCTTGCTGCCGAAGGCGACCATCGCCTCGCCCTTCGCGTTCCAGTACAGCAGGGGTGCGGCGCCTAAATCGAGGTCGAGACCGTCGTTCGACTCCATCTGATGCCACCACTTGAGCGCACCGGTGCGCGCATCGAGCACCACCAGACTGTTGGTGAAGAGGTTCTCGCCTGGCCGATGACCGGGGGCGAAATCGGGCGCCGGATTCCCGACCGGCACAAACACTTCGCCAGCGGCCATGTCGATCGTGTAGGTGGTCCAGCTGCCACCGCCGCCGTAGCGGGCGCTGCTGGCGTTTTTCCAGGTCTCTGCGCCCTGTTCCTTGCCGCGCGGGATGGTGTAGAAGCGCCAGAGTTCACGCCCGTTGGCCTGATCGTAGGCCATGATGCGGCCGCGGATGCCCCAGTCGCCGCCTGCCGTGCCGGTGATGATCGTGCCCTGCCAGGCGATAGGTGCGGAGCTGAAGAATTCGCCTTGTAGCGGGTCGCCTGCCTGCTGCACCCACAGGGTTTTGCCGGTGGCCGCGTCGATGGCCAATAGCCGCGCGTCTGGCGTGCCGCGAAACACTTTGCCGTTGGCGTAGGCCACCCCGCGATTGATCTGGAAGACCTCCGCCTGCTGCGGCGTGTAGCTGTTACGCCAGCGCACCGCGCAGTTGCGCGCATCAACCGCCAGCGTGTCGTGCGCGTTGGTGAAATAGAGCGTGCCCTCGTACTCCACTGGCCCGGCCTGAAAAGTCCCGGAATCGTCCACTTTTAGCCGGCAGACTTCTTTCAATTGCCCAACGTTGCCGCGATTGATGGCGTCGAGCGGCGAATAACGCTGGCCATCGACGGTGTTGTTGTAGGTGGGCCAGTCGGTGTCGGGCACGGCGCTGGTGGCGCTGGCTGTCAAGGCGAGGCAGGCCAGCAGCCCGGATGTGAGGTGATGCCTGATGGATCGGAACGTCGTGCGCATGATGTCTCCCCGATGTGCGATTGCCCCTGCGGGCAAGGTCTTGTTTTGCGACGACCGTAGCATAACGGGAGCGGATCTGGCCCGGCTTGAACCCGCTCGAGGTTTGGGCTTCGGGAGAGTTTCGATGAGTGGCCGACGAAGGCGATAAGTTTCTGGTCACGCCTTTTGCCCCGAGTTTGTTAAAGGGCGGGGAAGTGGCACCAAGTCCTGCCGGGATTAGCGGCCGCACTGCGCTTGTCCGTCAAAAGGCTGGAAGAACAGCAACAGGTCTGGCTCGGCAACAGCCCGTTCATCCTTCGACGGGCTTAAGACTAATGGACAGATCGCATGGCGGTACCGCTCGCCCTTGTTGAAGGGCGCGCGACCGGCACCGTTGCTTGTGCCTGAACGACCGCGCGCGTCCCATTCACTGCGTCAGATGCGCGCACTCGCCGCCACAAACCGATGTCCCAGCGTAATG
>CANFVX010000298.1 GCA_947450495.1 Gammaproteobacteria bacterium | reverse complement strand
GCGGTGGTGGACGAAGCGACCCATCCCTGGGGCCTCAAAGTCACCCGCATCGAAATCAAGGACATCAAGCCGCCGCAGGATTTGGTGGATTCCATGGCCCGCCAGATGAAGGCCGAGCGTGAGAAGCGCGCGGCGATTCTGGAAGCCGAGGGTCTGCGTCAGGCCGCGATTCTGAAAGCTGAAGGCGAAAAGCAGGCGGCGGTGCTGGAAGCTGAAGGCCGGCGCGAGGCCGCCTTCCGCGAAGCCGAAGCCCGCGAACGTCTGGCCGAGGCGGAAGCGACCGCCACCCGGGTGGTGTCGGAAGCGATCGCCGGCGGTAACGTGCAGGCGGTCAACTATTTCATCGCGCAGAAATACGTCGAAGCCCTGCAGGTCATTGGCTCAGCGCCCAATCAGAAAATCATGTTCATGCCCCTCGACACCGCCGGCGTGTTGGGCGCAGTGGCCGGCATTGGCGAAATCGCCAAAGAAGCTTTTGCCTCGCAAGCCGCCAAGCGCCTGTGATGGAACTCTTCCAACAACTCGGACCCTGGGGCTGGCTGTTGGGCGGGGTGGCACTGTTCATCGGCGAAATGCTGATCCCGGGCACGTTTTTAGTGTGGTTCGGACTGGGCGCGGCGATGACCGGCGCGTTGCTGCTGCTGTTTCCAGCCTTGGCGTGGCAGGCGCAGTGGATCATTTTTGCGGTGTTGTCGGTGAGCAGTGTGTTCGTCTGGCGGCGCTATCGGTCCCGTCATCCCGAAACCTCCGACCATCCCATCCTCAATCAGCGCGGTCGAAATTATGTGGGCCGCCGCTTTACGCTGGCGTCGCCAATTGTGGACGGGGTTGGCAAACTGCACGTCGACGACACCAGCTGGAAAATCAGCGGCGCCAATCTGCCGGCCGGCTCCCACGTTAAAGTCGTGGGGGTTGAGGGCACGATGCTCAAGGTCGAAGCCATTGAGGACACGCCGTAAGTCCGGCTACGGCCGGCGAAAGAATCTAACAAGGCCTGAAAGGCCAAACCAAAAGGGGAGCACGCATGGATCTGGGACTACAAGGCAAGGGCGTTATCGTGACCGGCGCGAGCAAAGGCATTGGCCGCGCGATTGCGCTGGAATTTGCCCGTGAAGGCGCGAACGTCGCGATTTGCGCGCGCGGCGCCGAGGCGCTTGAACAAACCCGCGCCGACGTGGCGGCGCTCGGTGGCAAAGTCTTTGCGGCGTCCTGCGATGTGGGCAATGCAGACTCTCTGGCCGGTTTCATTAATGCCGCACACGCTGCGCTGGGGCGGGTTGATGTGCTGGTGAATAACCCCTCCGGCTTTGGCGTGAGCGATAACGAAGATGGCTGGAAGGCCAGCATGGACGTGGACATCATGGCCAGCGTGCGTGCCACCTGGCAGGTCACGCCCTGGATGGAACAACAGGGCGGCGGTTCGATTATCCATATCAGCTCGATTTCAGGCCTCGAAGCCAGCCTGCCCGGCGTCGCGGCCTACGCGGCAGCCAAGGCTGCGCTCATCAGTCATGCCAAGAGCATGGCCATGGAACTCGCGCCCAAAGGCATCCGCGTGAACTGCGTGGCGCCCGGCTCCATCGACTTCCCGGACGGTTTCTGGGACAGCATTCACAAAGGCAACAAGCCCTTCTACGACATGGTCGTCTCCACCATCCCGTTTGGCCGCATGGGCCGTCCCGAAGAGGTGGCGAACGCCGTGGTGTTCCTGTCTTCCGCCAAGGCGAGCTGGGTCTCCGGCGCGCTGGTACCGGTCGACGGCGTGCAGCACAAGAGCAATCTTTGACCGCGGGCTGAAGCGACCGCAGCGCCGGGACTGGAGAGGGGAGGCAAGGAATGCGGGTGTTTGTTACCGGCGGTACCGGGTTTATTGGCCGGGCCGTCGTCAACGGATTGCAGGTTAAGGGTTACGACGTCACCGTGCTCGTGCGGGATCTGGCGAGCCCGGCGGCGCGAGCGCTGGCCGCCGCCGGAGCCGAGCTTGCGGTGGGGGATGTGACCGACCGCGCGACCTTGCGCGCGGGGATGGCCGGCGCCGATGCGGTCATTCATAACGCCGGCATCTATGCCTTTGGTTTGACCCGCGGCGAGCGCCGGCAGATGACGGCGGTCAACGTGAACGGTACCGCCAATACGCTGGGCATCGCGCATGAACTCGGCATCCGCCGCATCCTCTATGTCTCGACCGCCTTCGCCTTCGGCGAAACCGACGGCCATCTGCGCGATGAAACCTGGGTTCGCCACACCGCGCCGCAATCCCACTACGAAGCGACCAAGACTGAGGCGCACGAACTGGCCCTCGGGCTGCAGCGCGCCGGTGCGCCGATAGTAGTGCTGTGTCCGGTCGCGGTGGCAGGGCCCGGCGACCATTCCAGTCTCGGGCATATGGCGCGCCTGTATGTGCGGGGGCAGATGCCGCCATTCTCTTTCGGCAACGGCACGGTGAGTTTTGTGCACGTCGACGACGTGGCGGCGGCGATCACACATGCCGTTGAGCGCGGCCGCGAAGGGGAGACCTATCTGCTGTCTGGCGGGGCGCTGCCGCTGCGCGAGGTCTTCAAGACCTGGCACACCATGCCCGGTGCTGCGGAATACATTCTTTGGTATCTGCCGCGCTGGCTCGCGGTGCGTTTGTGCGCGATCGCTCAGCCGTTCCAACGCCTGTTTCGCCTGCCACGAGTGTTCAGCGCCGATCTGGCCCGCTCGGCCTTTATGGATCTGCGCTTCAGCGGCGCCAAGGCGATGGACCACCTCGAGGTCAACTTCCGTCCACCGCGTCAGGTGTGGCGAGACACGCTCAAGGTGGAGCGCAACCGTTGGCTCGCTTGAGGCCAGCGACGGGCTTTAAGCCGCCCCAAATTGTCCTCGATCAGGCATTTATAGTGCGTCGCCGCAAATTCTTGACACGGAGGCCAACTTTTGTGCCGGCAGGTGGTTTACACTCCACGCCCCCCACGCCCGGTTAATCCTCCGCTCATGTCTGACGCCGCTGACTCCACGCCCCGTTTTGCCGACCTCGGCCTGCCCGCCAATTTGCTGGCTTCGCTCAACACTATTGGCTACGAAACCCCCTCGCCGATTCAGGCTGCGGCGATTCCCACGCTGCTCGCCGGGGAGGACATCATCGGCCAGGCCCAGACCGGCACGGGTAAAACGGCCGCTTTCGCCCTGCCGTTCCTCGCGAAAATCGACCTCAACGCCCACGATCCGCAGGTGTTGGTGCTGACCCCTACCCGCGAACTTGCGATTCAGGTGGCGGAAGCCTTCCAGCGCTACGCGAGCGGCATGCCGGGTTTTCACGTGCTGCCGATTTATGGTGGCCAGAGCATGAGCCAGCAGTTGCACCAGCTGCGGCGCAACGTGCACGTGGTGGTGGGAACGCCGGGCCGCATCATGGATCACCTGCGCCGCGAGACGCTCAATCTCGCCAATGTGCGCGGATTGGTGCTCGACGAAGCCGACGAAATGCTGAGGATGGGCTTTATCGACGACGTCGAAGCGATCCTCCAGCACACGCCATCCTCGCGCCAGACCGCACTGTTTTCGGCCACCATGCCGGAGCCCATCCGGCAGGTGGCGCAGCGGCATCTGCGCAATCCGCGCGAAATTCGGATCAAGGCCAAGACGAGTACGGTAGAAGCCGTGCGCCAGCGCTATTGGCAGGTGGCCGGGCTGCATAAGCTCGACGCGCTGACGCGTATTCTCGAAGGCGAAGAGCTCGATGCGGTCATTATTTTCGTGCGGACCAAGATGGCCACCACTGAACTCGCGGAGCGGCTCGAAGCACGCGGTTATGCCTGCGCGGCGCTTAACGGCGATCTCAACCAGCCGCAGCGTGAAAAAACCATCGAACAGCTGAAGAGCGGCCACCTGGATGTGGTGATTGCCACCGACGTCGCGGCTCGCGGACTCGATGTGCCCCGTATCAGCCACGTCATCAACTACGACATCCCTTACGACATCGAAAGCTATGTTCACCGCATCGGCCGCACCGGCCGCGCTGGCCGACCCGGCGAGGCGATTTTGTTCGTTTCACCGCGAGAAGTGCGCATGTTGCGCGCCATCGAGCGGGCGACCCGCCAGCCGATCGAACCCATGCGTGCGCCGTCACGCGAAGCGATCGCCAGCCGGCGCGTCACGCAGTTCAAGAAAGCGGTGTTCGATACCCTCGCTAGCGAGGAACTCGAATGGTTCAGCGATTTAGTGGAAGAAATGGCCCGCGAGCGCGGCGTGGAGATGGCGCCGCTCGCCGCCGCGCTGGCCTTTATGGTTCAGCGCGACCGCCCGCTGCAGTTTGAAGGCGCCGTGCCCGGCGCCGATCCGGGGGCCCGTGACCGCTATCAGCGGACCGAGCGTCCCATCCGGGAAGAGCGCCCGGTGCGGGATGAACGTCCCGTCCGTGAAGAGCGCCCGACACGGGACGAACGCCCAGCGCGTGATGAACGCCCGCAACGGGCAGAACGCCCCGCGCGGAGCGAATCCGTCGAACGTGCGCCGCGCTCAGAATTTGCCGAACGCCTGGCCAGCAAGGAGCGGCCCGAGCGCGCACCTCGACCGCCGCGGGAGGCG
>CANFVX010000297.1 GCA_947450495.1 Gammaproteobacteria bacterium | reverse complement strand
TGACGGACGCGGGTTCGATTCCACTTTCGGGAATCGAACGGGCGGTCGATCTTGATCCCTTGGCGACCACCGAATGCAGAAGCACACTGGTGCGATGACGGCCCTGCTGGGCCTCCATTTGGCGAATTTCCGCAGCAGCTATCGCCGCCCCTAAGTGTCTGAGTTGGTGGCGTTTGGTGCAGGCCGCCACCCCACCACCAATCAGGCTCCGCCCCGTCCTCGCTGACGGGGCGGAGGCCTTCTCTCCGCATTTCGCCGCCACCAGCGCAGCAACGCTGTGGTGAGCTACCGGGAAACGGTAATCCTTACGCCCGTTGAGGCCGCATAGATTGCTGGTCTGCCCGATGGCGAATGCCGCATCTGGCTGCTGCGACGACACCGACGCGATCACCGCCAGCTCATTATCAGCATCGCCAACATCCAGCGCGCCCTGCTCGATTTTTTTCTCAAGCGCACCGGCGTGGGTAAAGTCACTCACCAGCGAGTTGACTCTTCCGCTAATACGCCAAGCTTTAGCTGCATGGTGTCCCGCACACTGGCTTTGACTGTTACACCAAGGCACGGAGTCGCCATGTAAGTTTTTACCGTCCCGGGCAAGTGGGTCGCGCCCAGCGTTCATCGCCATCTGCGCACAAGCCGCAACCGGTGGTGCAGGATTGGTTGCGAGTTTTTGGTGATGCCGTCGAACTGCTGAGCTTTGAGCCTGTCAGCCAGCAGCAGCTTGCCCGTACCCACCATCGCGACTTTGCGGAAGGCGCGCTCAATGGCAGCACTTCCAATGGCTTCGGTAATCTCGATCCGAAAGTGGCACTGTCACTTCACGGGTGAAGTCGGTCAGCGCGTCAAAATTGCTGGCATTCGGTAGCGCATCAAAGATGAACCGGTCGTTACCGGATGTGTGCTCAAGCGCACCGACCCGAGTCGAATGCGATCGTAAATTTCACCCTACGTGGCCACGAACGGGGATTCCTGATGCAAGCATTTCCAATGAGACTCTCGCTGATCCGTGTCGCGGCGATTGCATTGATTGGCGGGAGCGCGATCGGATGCTCAAAGTTCAAGTCCGATACGCCCCGCTTGACCGCGCCTGCAATTCAAACGACGCAGTCGCCGACTCCGCCGCAATCGTCGAGTAATGTGCCGAAACCGGCGCGGGCGGAGAACGCCGCTCAACCGGAACAACCCGCGCTCACGCAAAAAACGACCGCTGTTAACACAACTCCCGCACCGACACCGAAACTTGCGCAACCCACACCGGCGAAACCATCGGAATCCAGTGCAAAGCATTCGGCGCTGGCGGCTCCCACCACTGCGGTCGCGCCAGTGGCGAGCGCAGCGCCATCGGCACCGGCGCTCGATCTGAAATCGATGGAGCAACGTCTTCGGGACACTCGCGCCATCGGCATGATGACCAAGCTCTCGCTCAAGAATCAGGTCGACGATCTGCTCGATGAATTTCGCGACTTCTACGCCGGCAAAGTGAAGACGCCGTTATCCATGCTGAGACAGCAATTTGACCTGCTGGTGATGAAAGTGCTCGCGGTGCTGCAGGATGGCGACGCTGCGCTCGCCTCCGCCATTGCATCTTCGCGAGAGTTCATCTGGGAAATCCTCCGCGATCCGAAAAAGTTTGCCGACACCGTTGCTTGAGTTTTTGTCGTCTATTCCTGTTTTAACGAGGGCATTATGAAATTCAGCACCGCCGCTTTTGCGCTAACAGCAACGACTTTCTTTTACGGCGCCCCGCTACTCGCCGACGACGACGGATTTAGCAAGGATCTGAAGGCCACGATTGCGTTGCAAGGCAAGTCCTGCGATGAAATTGTCGACTCCAGGCGCAACGGCGATAGCGACTACAACGCCACCTGCAAGGACGGCAACAAGTATCGCGTGTACGTGAATGCACAGGGACGCGTGGTGGTGCAGAAATTGTGAGAAGCCCCTCTTCCGCCCTCTCTAATGGAGAGGGGCTGGGGAGAGGGTATAGCTGAGCTTTAACTTCGAATCCCGATATGGCGACGCCTTGTCGTAATCGGAGGCGCGGTCGCGATACGCGTACCCGGCATTCTGGGTCAGCGTTTTGATGGGCTTGCCAGAGGGGAGAAGTCGCGCGGCCAGCGCCGGCGACTTCGACCCTCGCGCGGCTTCAGGCAGCGCGTTCCAGCACGATGACGGGGATTTCGCGCGCCGTCTTGGTCTGGTAGTCGGTGAACGGCGGGTACATGGCGGCCATCTGTTGCCAGACGCGGGCACGCTCCTCGCCTTCAGCCTGACGCCAGCGCGCCTTGAAGATGTCGTTACCGAGCTTCACTTCCACCACCTCCTGATCTTTCAGGTTGTGGTACCAGGCCGGGTGCTTGGGCGCGCCGCCCTTGGAGGCGATGATCGCGTAGCCACCCGGTACGTCGCCGTACAGCAATGGCATCAGGGAATCCTGACCCGACTTGCGACCGCGCGTGGTGAGCAGCAAGGTCGGCAGCGGGCCGGGGCCACCCGCAAAGGTGGAATCCCACAGATGCGCAGCCGCACCATCCTTCAGGTAGAGCTCACGGTGTTCGGCAATCCAGCCGCTGTCGCTGGCTTCCTTGAGTTGCGCGACCCAGGCGGCGTCATTGTCTTGTGTGTTCGAAGTGCTCATGGCTGTTCCTGTTTTGATGATTGTTTGGAAGCGGGAATTTACTGGATCGTGCTCACGCACGACACCTTGCCCCGCAGGCAGCCAGCGAGAGCGGCGCCTGCACCGCTGGGCAATCCGCCCGATGTCCCCGGCGTTCGCTCGTGAACTGTCTGCTTATTTTCCGGCATAGTCGGGGCTGCTCAGCGCCGATGTTGATGTGGTGCGCGACGGCGTCGCTAACGCCGCCGCAGGCGGGCGCTCTTCGCCGTGCGCTGGTAGAAATCGTTCGGTTTGGTCCGCACCCCGGCAATGAATTCCGCGAGTGCCGGGTGGGCACGCAGCGCATCGGCCGTGTGGTACTGGCGCGCGAGTTCCGTTTCGGTCAGCAGGCTGTGGATTTGTCGATGGCAGATCCGGTGCAAGTACGCCGTGGTCGTGCCACCCTTGGAGCGCGGCACAAGGTGGTGGGCATCCTTCTGGGCGTCCGGAATTTCGCGTTCGCACAGCGGACACAGGCGCGGCAATGCCGCGGCGGGTAAGGGTGCTGCGGCCAACTGTTTGCGACGAATCCTGCCTGCCATGAGGCTATTTTTGGGGAGAAGCGATGGACGAGCAATTCGAAACACGCGCTCTGATCCCGCCGGAGGCACTGCGACCACTACTTGCCCGTCGCACATGGCCATCGGCCTTGCGGCTCACGCTGCATGTCGCGGCGTTCCTGTGCTTGATGGTCTTGCTGGCCAGGCACGCCACCCAAGTCTGGCTTGCCTTGCCACTGGCCCTGGCCCTTGCCTGGGTGTGGAGCGGGCTCTTCGCGCCATTCCACGAATGCACGCACCGCACGGCCTTCCGCACGCCGCGCGGCAACCGCCTCGGCGCATGGCTGACCGGCGTGCCGTTTGGCATGGCGCCGCTGGTCTATCGCGTTTTCCACTATGAGCACCATCGGCACACGCAAGATGTCGAGCGCGATCCGGAACTTACCAATCCTGCTTACGCGCACTGGCCAAATACGCCGCGCATCTGGTTCATTGCCAACAGCGGCTACGGGCTTATCCGGCTCAAGCTGGACCCACTGCTGGGGTTTGCGTTGAAGCCCCGTTCCGACTGGCCACGCTTCGCGCCCTGGTCTGCGCGCATCGACGATCCGGCTCGCGTGGTTTTCGAGTGCCGCCTGTTGCTAGGCGTGTGGATTGCTTTCCTGGCCGGCACCCTATGGCTGCCCGGGGGGATCTGGTTCTGGTT
Source organism: Gammaproteobacteria bacterium (assembly GCA_947450495.1). GTDB lineage: Bacteria > Pseudomonadota > Gammaproteobacteria. The sequence continues at coordinate 723 of CANFVX010000297.1, read as the reverse complement.
TGCCGCCTGGTTCACGCACGTATTCCAGACGCTCTGGGTGGCCACCGAACACACCGGCTTGCCGCACGAAGGCAGCATCCTGGCCCGCACGCGTAGCGTGACCAGCACGCCGTTCGTCCGCTGGTGGCTGTGGAACATGAACTACCACGCCGAGCATCACGGTTGGCCGGCGGTGCCGTGGCATCAGCTACCGGCAACGCATGCGCTGGTGAAAGACCAGCTGGAGTCGCTGGTGCCGGGGTATTCGGCACTCCAGCTTGGCGTGCTCGCGGGACGCAAGCTGCCGCGCGGCGACCCTTGACCTGACGCGGCTGGATGCGCCGAAGGACGCTGGAATTTCCTGTACGCTCACACCGCGCGCCAACGAGCGCGCCATCAGTGCCGCGGACCATTAGCATCCCAGCGAAACTCCCGGCACCAGTGAAAGAACGAAACCAACGGCTGCCAGAAAATCCGGCCAAGGCCGGCACATGAGGGAGGAAACCATGGCCTACGAGAACTACCAAACCCTGTCGGTACAAGTCCGCGGGCGGGTGGCCTATGCCACCATCAACAACCCGCCGGTGAACGTGATCACCCCGCCGCTTTTTGAAGATCTGCTGCGTCTGTCGCTTGAGCTTGAGGCAGACGACAACCTGCTGGTGTTCGTGCTCCGCAGCGCCAACCCGGAATTTTTTATCGCGCACTTCGACGTGTCATCCATCCTCGAATTCCCCATCGAAG
>CANFVX010000296.1 GCA_947450495.1 Gammaproteobacteria bacterium | reverse complement strand
TTGTGCCAATCTTGTTCCTGCTGATAGATGTCGATGAGATGGCGCAGCGCCTGCGCCTGATACATCCCGATATCAAGCAGTTCCATAAACAGGTTTTCGGCGCGGTCGAACAGGCCAGAGCGCATGTAGTCCAGGCCCAACTCCAGCAGCGCCAGACCGCGTTGACGCACATCGAGGGTGGACCGCGCGACCAGATTCTGGTGAATCCGGATGGCGCGATCGACCTCGCCACGACGGCGAAACAGATTGCCCAGCGCGAGATGCGTTTCGACCGTTTCAGTCTCAACGTCGAGTGCTTTGATAAAGACTTCAATCGCTTTGTCGGGCCGGTCATGCAGCAGATAGTTCAGCCCCATGAAGTAATCGGTGGCGACCTGTGAGGAGTGTTCCCGCCGGCGCGCGAGTTGCGCCAACTCACGTCGTCCCAAGACCCAGCCCGAGACAGCGGCGATGGGCAATAGCAGCACCGCCAGAAAGAACAACCACTCAAGGACCATCAACGGGTTCCGTCGAACGCTTGGCCGGCGGCGGTGTGCTGGTGAGCGTTCGTCGCTCGCGCTCGAGGCGGTAGATTCGGCGAGCGAGTCGCCAGCGCCCGGGCAACATGGCCAGAGCGCCAAGCGCGACGCCGAGCACCAGCGCGATCACGAGCAAAAGGGAAAGCGGGAGTTCGATGGCACCAACGTAGAAATCGAGGGTGGCCGACGTGTGGTTACGGGCATGCAGGGCAAGGCCCAGTAGCGCAAAAAGAAGGGCAACTACGGAATAAAGAATTCGTCGCACCGCATGTGCCTCTCGCTGTTAGCCTGCGACCCGCGCGGCGACCCGCGCCGTTCAGCGCTCAATCGTCGTCGTCGTCGTCATAATCGTCGTTGTAGCCGGCGGCTCGACGGCGTTCACGCGCGGCCTCCAAAGTCGCCTCGTCCAGCGCGTTGACGCGCTCGCGCAACTCTTTGCCGGGCTTGAAGTGCGGCACATATTTGCCCGGCAGAGATACCGGGTCGCCGGACTTGGGATTACGTCCCACACGGGGTGGCCTGTAATGCAACGAAAAGCTGCCGAAGCCGCGGATTTCGATACGTTCGCCTGTCGCCAGCGTCTGTGCCATGTGTTCCAGCATGGTCTTGACCGCCAACTCTACGTCGCGGTATCCAAGTTGGACCTGCTTGCGAACCAGAATCTCGATTAGTTCTGATTTTGTCATTCTTGTTCTCGAACTAACGGTTGCCGCCCGCGGTCGCCCGCGGACGGCTACCTGAAGCCCGCCAAGCGGGGATTACTTCTCGAGTTGCTCCTTGAGCAGGTCGCCCAGGCGCGTTCTCGGCGTGTCGTTGTCGGCGCTGTATTCTTCCAGCGCGGTCGCTTCGTCTTCATTCTCCTTCGCCTTGATGGAGAGATTGATGACGCGACGCTTGCGGTCGACACCGATAATCATGGCTTCAACTTCTTCGTTCTCACGCAGCACCTTGCGGGCGTCGTCTACCTGGTCGCGAGAGATTTCGCTGGCGCGAAGCACGCCTTCGATACCGTCGCCCAAGTTGATGGTGGCGGACTTGGCATCCACCGCCACGATGAGGCCCGTGACAATTGCGCCCTTGGCGTTGGCCGCCAGATAACCAGAGAACGGATCCTGTGCCATTTGCTTCACGCCGAGCGAAATGCGCTCACGTTCTGCATCAACGGCCAGCACCACGGATTCAAGTTCGTCGCCCTTCTTGTAGTTCCGCACGGCTTCTTCACCGGCGATGTCCCATGACAGATCGGAAAGATGGACCAAGCCGTCGATCCCACCGTCGAGTCCGACAAAGATGCCGAAATCGGTGATGGATTTGATAACGCCGACTACGCGGTCGTTCTTGTTGTGGGTGGCGGCGAATTCTTCCCACGGATTGGATTTGCACTGCTTCATGCCGAGCGAGATGCGGCGACGGTCTTCGTCGATATCCAGCACCATGACTTCGACTTCCTGCGACAGGTGAACCACCTTCGAGGGGTGAACGTTTTTGTTCGTCCAGTCCATTTCGGACACGTGCACCAGACCTTCAACGCCCGGCTCGATCTCCACAAAGCAACCGTAGTCCGCAATGTTGGTGACCGTACCGAACAGACGGCTGTGCTCCGGATAACGGCGGGAAATATCGACCCACGGATCTTCGCCGAGCTGCTTCAGACCCAGCGAAACGCGGGTGCGTTCGCGATCGAACTTAAGCACCTTGACCTGAATTTCCTGGCCGATGGCGACCACTTCGGAAGGATGCTTGACGCGGCGCCACGCCATGTCGGTGATGTGCAACAGACCGTCGATGCCGCCGAGGTCGATGAACGCGCCATAATCGGTGAGGTTCTTGACCAGACCCTTGGTGACCGCGCCTTCGGTGAGGCTTTCGAACAGCGCTTCGCGCTCGGCAGAGTTTTCGCTTTCGACGACCGCGCGGCGGGACACCACGACGTTATTACGCTTGCGATCAACTTTGACCACCTTGAATTCAAGCGGCTTGCCTTCGAGGTAGCTGGTATCGCGCACCGGACGCACGTCGACCAGCGAACCCGGGAGGAAGGCGCGAATGGTCTCGATGTCGACGGTGAAACCGCCCTTGACCTTGTCGCTGATGATGCCGGTGACGCTCTGGCCGGCCTCGCAGGCTTTCTCGAGTTCGTCCCACGCCTTGGCCCGTTTGGCCTTGTCGCGTGACAGACGGGTTTCACCGTTGCCGTCTTCTACGCTATCGAGCGCCACATCGACTTCATCGCCGACGCTGACTTCGAGTTCCCCTTTGGGATTACGGAACTGTTCGGCGGGAATGACCCCTTCCGATTTAAGTCCTGCATTAACGACGACAAAATCCGGGCGGATTTCGATGACGCGGCCCTTGACGATGGTGCCTGGGCGCATCTTGGCGGCAACTTGGCTGCTTTCAAACAGCTCGGCAAAACTCTCCGACATATTTACCTGACTTTTATATTGGGCGACGGGAGAACGGCACTGGCGCGTCACGCGACAGCACTTACGCTCTTGACCCGAAGTTTGGGTTAAGGGTTAAAGAATACTCATCCGCCGCGTCAGGCCAGCCGCCGCTCATGCAGTAGCTGCCTTACACGGTCTTCCACTTCGGAAATCCCGAGTCTTGTGGTGTCGAGGATGATGGCGTCGGGAGCGGGTTGGAGCGGCGCGATTGCGCGCTGCTGATCCCGTTGATCGCGGCGGCGGATGTCCTCAAGGAGCGCCCGGAGGTTAACACCCATCCCCTTATCACTCAACTGCTTATAGCGCCTCTCGGCGCGGGCCTCGGCGCTCGCGGTCAAGAAAATCTTCAAGACCGCGTCGGGAAAAATCACGGTGCCCATATCGCGTCCGTCGGCGACCAGTCCGGGAGCCTGACGAAAGTTGCGCTGACGGTCGAGCAATGCAGCGCGCACAGCGGGCAGGGCGGCGACGATCGAAGCATGGGTGCCGGCCTCTTCGGTTCGGATGCGGGCCGAAACATCCACGCCATCGAGCACCGGGCGGAATTCGCCATCCTGAATGCTGAAGGTCACCGGCAAGGCCAGCGCCACGGCGGCGACGGCGGATTCGTCTTCTAGCGCAAGCCCGAGGTCGCCGGCCCTCAAGGCCACAAGACGATATAGCGCGCCGCTATCGAGAAAATGCCAGTTCAGGGTTTGCGCCAACAGCGCGCACAGCGTGCCCTTGCCGGTACCGCTGGGTCCGTCGACGGTGACCACCGGAATTGGTGTGCTCATAGATTGAGACCGGCGCGTCGGGCGAGCGCGACAAAACTCGGGAACGAAGTGGCGATGGTGGCGGCGCCACGGATGCGTACCGGCGCGCTGGCGCGCAGGGCGGCCATGGCAAAAGACATGGCAATGCGATGGTCGCCGTGGCTATCCACCGTCGCGGCGGCGAACGCACCGCCTTCAATGGCGATGCCGTCATCGAAGGTTTCCGCATTGATGCCGGCGGCGAGGAGGCCGCTGGCCATGGTGGCGATGCGGTCGCTCTCCTTATGCCTAAGTTCCTCGGCGCCCCGCACCCGCGTGACACCCCGCGCGCAGGCCGCGGCAATGAACAGAATGGGGAATTCGTCGATCGCCAGGGGCACCAGCGCAGGGTCGACATCAATCCCGCGGAGGTCGGCGCTGCGCACGCGAAGGTCGGCGACCGGTTCGCCGCCGACGGTGCGCTCGTTCAGTCGTTCAATGTTCGCGCCCATCTGCAACAGGATATCGAGCACCCCGGTGCGGGTGGGATTAACGCCTACGTTGGTCAGCAGAAGGTCGCTGTCTGGCGCGATGCTCGCGCCGACGATGAAAAATGCGGCGGAAGACAAATCGGCCGGCACCGTAATCGGGCTGGCACGCAGCCGCTGCCCACCGCGCAAACTCACCTGCGGCCCGGCGACCTGCACCTCGACACCGCAACCGGCGAGCATCCGTTCGGTGTGGTCGCGGGTTGGCGCGGGCTCGATCACCGTGGTTTCACCCTCGGCAAATAAACCTGCGAGCAAGACTGCGGACTTGACCTGCGCACTCGCCACCGGCATCTCAAAGCGTATGCCGTGCAAGGGATGGCCCGGCTCGATCCGCAGCGGCGGCGTGCCTTTTTCACCC
>CANFVX010000295.1 GCA_947450495.1 Gammaproteobacteria bacterium | reverse complement strand
GAAGTGCCCTACGACGGCGTGGCCGAAGTGTGGTTCGACACGCTGGATGAACTGGTGAACCTGCCGCAGAACCCGCAATACCAAACGGGCGCCCAGGCCGACGAGCCGAAGTTTCTGGATATGAGCAAGCTAGCGTTCATCGCCACCCGTGAGCATGTGTTCATCGAAGGCCCGGCGATGAGCCGCGACACCGACTGGATTAAAGCCGTGTTCCTGCTGAACCGCCGGCCGGATTTGAGCGTCGCGCAGTTTCAGGATTACTGGATCAACGGCCACGCGCCGCAGATTCCGCGCGATATGGGCGTGCTGCGCTACGTGCAATGCCACACTCTGCCGGAAACCTACGCCGCCGCAACGCCGGTGTTCGATGGCATGGCGGAGCTGTGGTTCGAGAATCTGGACAGCTTCATGGCCTATTGGAACAGCCCGCGCATCCAGAAAATTTTCGGCGACGACGCGCCGCGTTTTCTCGGCGCCGGCTGCACGGCGTTTCTGGCGCAGGAGCATCGGGTGCGCTGGTAGCGCGCTCCGCGTTTTGATGGAGGCAGTGCCAGCCCGTTCAGGCTTCGACAGGCTCAGCCCGAACGGGGTTTAAGTGTGTCGGTTCGAGATACCGTTCGCGCCTCCGCCCGTCGAAGGGCGAGTGCGAAGGCGCGCATTTGGGGCGCGCATTTGGGATCAGAGTAAAAATTATCCGGAATGGCGCTGACCCCAAACTCGCTTCGAGTTTTTACTCTGACCCCAAACTCCCATGGAGGCAGTGCCAGCCCGTTCAGGCTTCGACAAGCTCAGCCCGAACGGGGTTTAAGTGTGTCGGTTCGAGATGCCGTGCGCGCCTCCGCCTGTCGAAGGGCGAGTGCGAAGGCGCACATTTGGGGTCAGAGTAAAAATTACCCGGATTTACGGTGACCTAGAACTCCCTTCGAGTTTTTACTCTGACCCCAATCTCTCCACTCAGCCCAGAATTTCCTGCAAGGCGGTGACCAGCGCCGCGCATTCCGCTTCGGTGCCGATGCTGATGCGCAGGAACTGGTCGATGCGCGGCGCCGTGAAGTGCCGCACGATGATTTTGCGTTCGCGGAGCGCGAGCTGCAGTGCGGCGGCGTCGCGCTGCGGGTGGCGGGCAAACACAAAGTTCGCCCCCGAGGGCAGCACTTCAAAGCCGAGCGCGGTCAGCGCGTCGTCCAGCGCATCGCGGCTCGCAATCACCGCCTGCCGGGTTTGCTCGAAGTAGGCCTGATCTTCAAACGCGGCGACCGCGCCGGCAATGGCCAGGCGGTCGAGCGGGTAGGAATTGAAACTGTTCTTCACCCGCTCAAGACCTTCAATCAGCCCGGCATCGCCCAGCGCGTAGCCCACGCGCAGGCCGGCCAGCGAGCGCGACTTCGAGAGCGTGTGCGTCACCAGCAGATTGGGATATTCCCGTACCAGTCCCACGGCGCTATCGGTGCCGAAGTCGACATAGGCTTCGTCGATCACCACCGCGATGTCGCGATGCGCGTCGAGCAAGCGTCGCACTTCACCGAGCGCCATCGCGCGACCGGTTGGCGCATTGGGATTGGGCAGGATGATGCCGCCGGCGGGGCGCGCGTAGTCGTCCACAGCGATGCTGAAATCGTCCCGCAGCGGCACGGTCTCGAATTCAATCCCGTAGAGCCGGCAGTACACCGGATAGAAGCTATAGGTGATGTCGGGAAAGAGCAGCGGCGCGGGGTGTTTGAGCAAGGCGAGAAAGGCATGCGCGAGCACTTCATCCGAGCCGTTGCCCACAAACACATTGCCGATCTCAAGCCCGAAATGCGCGGCAATCGTGCGCTTCAGGCGCTCGGCGTTGGGATCGGGATAGCGGCGCAGCAGCCCGTTGGCCTCGGCCGTAATCGCGGCCAGCACCTGCGGCGAGGGCGGATACGGGTTTTCGTTGGTGTTGAGTTTGATCAGGTTGTCGATCTTCGGCTGCTCACCCGGCACATAGGGTTGTAGCGTGCGAACGACATCGGTCCAGTAACGATTCACTTGGCGGCCTCACCGAGTTCATTGCGCACGACGGCCATTTTGCCGTTGGCGACTTTCCACATTTTCAAATCTGACGTCACCACGAACAGTGGCACGTCGTAGAGCAAGCTCATCAGCACATGAGATTCCAGCGGCGTCTTGCTGAGGGTATTACGCACGCCGAGGCCTTTGGTGCCATTGCTGTCGGCCGCCGTCCCCAGCGCTTCGCGCGAGGTGGTGGCGCAGGAGGTGGACAGCGGCTCGGTGGCGCGGATTTGCGTGCCATCCGCGCTGAAGCGATAGCGCATGTGTCCACCCACCATGAGCTGGTCGGGGTTGGCGCTGGCCGCAATGCCGTACACCAGTAGCCCGGTGCCCGCCGGATCCGCCACCGCAAGGGTGTTGTAGCGCCCGTCGCAGCGCGTGCTGAGGTCTTCCGCGGCAAGCCTTCTGGCGTTGGCCTGCGCCATCTCGCCATGCGAAATCTCGGGTTTGGCCGGCGGGACGAGCGCCGGCAGCAAGAGGTCTTCGAACACCGCGTCCACCACCACCGCCAGGCTCTCGCCGGCGGGTCGTAGATAACGCACGGTGAAGTGCTTGGGGTCGCCCTCGGTGACGTAGCCCACGATGTGCTCGGCCTCCACGTCGTAGTTGTCGTGCACCAGCTCGGAGGCAATCGCGACCCGGCGGTCCTGCTCAAACAGCGCGCGTCCAATTTTTTCGATGGTGGCGGCGTCAAAGCTGGTCAAGGGCGCGTCGGCCGCCAGCGTTGGGGCGCTCAGCGCAAGCAGCAACACGCTGGTGGCAAGCTGCCTCGCAATAGTCATAAGCGCTCCCATCCTGAGTTAAACGACATGGCGGCGCGGGTGGCGGCCGAACCCACACTATAGCCGCCCGGCGATCGACCCGACCACCCGAATGCTGCTTCCGTCGCGCCGCGCGTGCGGGGTAGCATGCGTTCGCGCAATCCCGCCCCGCTCTTCGAGAGATTCCCGTGGAAGAACTGCTGACCTCGCTCGCCGACGGCGTGCTCACCATTACGATGAATCGACCTGCGCGCAAAAACGCGCTCACCGGCGCCATGTACGAGCGCTTCGCCGGCGCGCTGGAGGCGGCCGAGCACGATCCGGCGGTGCGCGCGGTGCTCATTTGCGGGGTGCCGGGCGCATTCTCGGCGGGCAACGACCTGCAGGATTTTCTGAGTGCGGGGGAGGTTAGCGAGGCGCGTCCCGCCCATTTGCTCATTCGCGCGCTTACCAACTGTACCTTGCCGCTGGTGGCCGCCGTCGACGGCGTGGCCGTGGGGATTGGCACCACCATGCTGCTGCACTGTGATTTTGTGTATGCCTCGAACGCGGCCAAATTTGCGCTGTCGTTTATCAATCTCGGGCTGTGCCCGGAGGCGGGTTCAAGCCTCTTGCTTACGCGCCTCGCCGGTTACCAGAAAGCAGCCGAGTTGCTGCTCTTGGGCGAGACGTTTGACGTGCAGACGGCGCAGTCGATCGGACTGGTGGGCGAGGTGCTGGACGGCGACGCCCTGCTAGCTCATGCGCAGGCGGTGGCCGCCAAACTGGCGGCGAAGCCGCGCGCCGCGATGCGGATTTCCAAAGCCCTGTTACGGCGGCCGGAAGAGCCGCTGGCCGCACGGGTCGACGCCGAGATCGTCGACTTCACCGCCCTGCTGGGCGGGGACGCGGCGCGCGAAATCATGGGGGCCTTTCTGGAGAAACGCGCCCCCAACCGCGCGCGCTACGACTAAGCATGCGCCGCTTTGTTCGATTTCTTTCGATGCTGGCCTGCAGCCTGTGGGCGAGCAGCGCGCTGGCCTCACCGACCGCGCAAGACCTCATTCGCACCTGTGAAGCCGCGCTCGCGGCGGATTACAAAACCGTGGATGCCGCGATGTGCGATTGGTACGTCGCGCCCTGTGGCGTGTGTGGCAAGGAGGGCCCGCCCAAACACGATTGGTGCCTGCCGCCTGAACTCAGCGGCTCGACGCTGGCCCGCACGGTGGTTGACGCTCTGCGCGCGGCCCCGCAACTCGCCGCAGCGCCGGCGCCGACCGCCGTCGAATCGGTTTTGAAAGCCCGTTATCCCTGCGCCGGCCAGCGCTGATCCGGCGCCCGATCCGTATCCTGAATCTGTCCCAAGGAGTTTGTCCCATGAATCAACCGACCCTCGCCGTGCCCGGCGTGCCCGCCGCCCTCCATCGCGGCACCGACGACCTGCCCTGGATGCCGCTCAACGAAGGCGTGAGCTTTCAGCTCTTGCAGGTGAATGTGGAAGCCGGCCTGTGGGTGCTCCGCACGCGTTTTGCGCCCGGCCTCACCGTGCAGCGCCATCGGCATACGGGTGAGGTTTACGCCTTCACCGTCAGCGGCGCCTGGAAGTATCTCGAATACCCGGAAATCAACCGCGCCGGCTCCTACCTCTACGAACCCGCCGGCTCCATCCACACGCTGCACGCGCTGGCCGACAACAACGAGCCGGCCGACGTCTTTTTTGCGATTCGCGGCGCCAATCTCAATTTGACGCCCGACGGCAAGGTGGAAAGCGTGACCGACGCCGGCAAGATTCTCAAAATCTACCGGCGCGAGTGCGAAGCCCACGGCGTGCCGATGCCGGACGTCATCGGCGCCTGAGTTCTCAGCGACCTTTAACCGAGCACCGGCGCGCGCCG
>CANFVX010000294.1 GCA_947450495.1 Gammaproteobacteria bacterium | reverse complement strand
GGTTGTTAAGGCCTTAACAACCTCGCCCGCCCGAATTTCCCGGACGGGATTGATGCCAACGGTCCTGGACCGCTGGCGAACGGCGCGAACTGGAGTCCGTTTAACGTGGGCTTGCAGCTCGACGTGGTCGAGAAAAATTTGCTGTCGGCGCTCGTATTACCGCAGGCGCAGATCGGCGCCTGTACGGTGAAGCCGCTCGGTGCCAACAACGGTATTCAGCCGTTTGCCGGCGCCTCACCTATTTATGCCGGGTCCACTCTGGTCGGCGCCGTTGGGGTGTCCGGCGATGGCATTGATCAAGACGACATGGTGGGCTTTTTGGGACTGCAAAGGGCGAGCAGCAGCGACGTCATCAAGGGCGCGGTGGGGCATGCACCCAAGGCGATACGTTCGGACCGTCTTGGTCTGCGTTACGCGCAATGTCCGCAGTCGCCTTTTGTCAGCAGCGACGCGCAAAACGTTTGCGCGGGATTCTGACGCATGCGCCTTCCACACCACGTGACCTACGCGACTCGGGCCTTGATGTTCCTTGCCAGCCTTGGCACCTATGCCCACGTAAACGCCGCGGAGACATTGCCTGCGGCCCGCGTCATGCAGGTCATGGCGGTCCGGACCGAATTACGCACAGCGCCAAATCCTAAAGCCCCGGCGGTGGCGATTGTCGGGCGCGGCAACTTGCTGGAAGTGATCGAGTCGCAGGGGCACTGGTACCGGGTGCGGTATGGCACGCGGCCCGCCGACACCGCATGGGTCGAGCGGAAACCCGACCGCTACAGCCAGTACAGCCTCGAATTTATCCGCGTACCCGGCGCCACGCCCCGGTTCGCCGAAGACCAGACGGGTCTGAAGGCCGATGTTGTGGTAGAGGAGCCGATGCGGCCGGGGGCAGCCAACCCCAAGCCGGTAGTGACCCTCCCGCCCATCGACCCCCGGCAGGTGCCGGCGCCGGCCGCGAATCTGCCCCGGGAATCGCTACCGCTGCCCGACCGTTGGCGCTTGATGCAGGCGCTCGACTTCAAGTTCCCTTGGTACGACCCCTACAACCAGAATGTGTACAAGGGTGATATTCCCATCACTCGCCTCGGCCCCGACGTTTTTCTCAACGCTATCGCCATTGCCGATACGCTGTTTGAGGCGCGCTCGGTGCCGACGCCCGTGTCGCAGACGACTTCCTTTCCGGACGCGAACAACATCTACGGCGGCAACCAGCAACAGGTGTTTTCGACCACCATTCTGGCGGGCTTATCGCTCATTCAGGGCGATACCACGTTTAAACCGCCCGAATACGAATTCCGCGCGCTTGCGGCCATTAATTACAACCGGGCGAATGTTGAAGAGTCCGGCGCCTTGCTGATCGATCCTTCGCAGGGCCGCACCCGCGAAGATAACTTCGCGGGCTTGCAAGAACTCTTTATCGACAAGCATCTGCGCAATGTGTCCGACCGCTACGACTTCGATTCCTTGCGCGTCGGGATTCAGCCTTTCACATCCGACTTCCGCGGGTTTCTGTATATCGATCAGCCGCTCGGCATTCGTCTGTTTGGCGACCGCGATAACAATCGCTATCAATACAATCTCGCGTGGTTCCGGCGTTTGGAGAAAAACACCAACTCCGGGCTGAACGATATTTTCCGCGAGCCTCGTGAGGACGATATCTTCGTCGCCAACCTCTATGTGCAGGATTACCCGGTTAAGGGATTCACCTCGCAGGTTAGCGTCACGCACGACCGCAATGACGAGTCGTCTGACCACTACGACAACAACGGCTTCCTTGTGCGGCCGGCGCTCGTGGGTGATGCGCAGGCCCACGACTATCAGGTGACCTACTTCGGCTACAGCGGCGACGGCAATTTGTTCTGGTTCTGGCCGAAAGCCCGACTGAATCTCACGACCTCCACCTATCTCGCCGTCGGTAGCGATTCGCATAGTCCCATTGCGGGTCGCGAACAAACCATTCTGGCCGGCTTCCATGCGAGTGAGATTTCGCGCGACTTTGACTGGATTCGCGTGCGCGGCAATTTACTGTTTGCGACCGGCGACGGTGACCCCTACGACGGCGAGGCCAACGGCTTCGACGCCATTCTTGAAAACCCGCAGTTTGCGGGCGCGGATACGGCATATTTCATCCGCCAGGGCATTCCGCTGATCGGCGGTGGCGGGGTGGCGATTTCTGGCCGCAACGGCATTCTGCCTTCGCTGCGTTCGTCCAAGGATCAGGGCCAGTCCAACTTCGTGAATCCTGGTCTGCAGCTCTACGGCATGGGCGCTGACTTTGACGTCTTGCCCGAACTGCGCCTGACAACCAACGTGTCTTACCTGCGCTTCATGGACACGAGCTCACTAGGCGCGCTGCGTCTGGAGCGTGAGCCTGATGGCGAACTCGGCACCGATTTCGCCGTGGGCGTTGAATTCCGCCCGTACTACAACCAAAACCTGGTGCTTAACGCTTCCGCCAGCGTGCTCCATCTCGGTCAAGGGATGATCCAGATGTACGGCAACGAGCAGGAAAATCTCTACTCGACCTTCGTCAACGCGATTGTGGCCTTCTGATGTCTCTGCATTTATCCGCGCGATTCTGGTCTCTCCTGCTTGCAAGATGTCTGGTGCTGAGCGGCAGCTTGTTAGCTCTCTCCGCTAGCGCCAGTGACAAACCCGAACTGGTGCAGCGTGACTATGTCATGGCGCCGGCAGCGCCAAAGTCGCAAACCCAGGCGCAGGCGGATACCAAGTCGGTCGGCTGCGTCAGCTGCCATGAGCACACCGACCAACACACCATGCACGCCAATCCCGGGGTGGTGATCGGGTGCGCGGATTGCCACGGGGGGGATGCCAAGGTCCTGCGCGCGGCGGGTTCTGCCAAAGGCGATGAGGCTTACCAAACGGCCAAGGGGGCGGCGCACGTGTTGCCGCGCGACGAGCACTTCTGGCGCTATCCCTCATCGGCCAATCCACCCGACTCTTACGCGCGGCTCAACAAGGAACATCCGGCGTACGTCCGGTTTATCAACCCGGGCGATCTACGCATTGCGCGTGAAGCTTGCGGCGAATGTCATTTGCCGATTATTCAGGCGCAGGAACGCAGCCTGATGAGCACTTCCGCGATGCTGTGGGGCGGAGCTGCGTACAACAACAACATCCTGCCGTTCAAACGCTACATCCTCGGTGAGGCCTATACGCCGGACGGACTCGCCGCGGGGCTGCTCAACCCGGTGAAAGTGGACAACGCCCTGTTCGTGCAAAAAGGGGTGCTGGAAAAGCTCTATCCGCTGCCCGCCTGGGAAACGATTCCGCCGGGCGACATCTTTCGCGTGTTCGAGCGCGGTGGGCGTGTGATCAACAGCCAATTCCCTGAGATTGGACTGCCCAACAGCACCGGGTCGTTGCAGAAACTGGATGAACCGGGTCGCCCCGACCTCAAGCAATCCAATCGCGGGCCGGGCACTGGGAGCAGAATTTCCGTGCCCATCATCAACCTGACCAAGTCGCGACTTAACGACCCGCATCTGTGGTTTTTGGGCACTAACGACAACCCTGGCGACTATCGGTCTTCCGGCTGTAGCGCGTGCCATGTGGTGTATGCAAATGACCGCGATGAAAAGCACTCCGGGCCCTACGCGCAGTTTGGCAATCGCGGCAAGTCTCAGACGATCGACCCGACGATTTCGCATGAGGAATCTGGTCATCCGCTGAAACATGAATTCACGCGTGCGATTCCGTCTTCCCAGTGCATGGTCTGCCACATGCACCAGCCAAACATCTATGTGAATTCCTTCTACGGCTACATTCAGACCGATTATGAGGCCGATGCCGAAGCGCTCTGGCCCAAGGAAGAGAAACACCCAAGCGCTGCCGAAATCCGCGAGATTAATGAGCGCAATCCAGAAGAAGCGGTGATTCGCGGCAAATGGTCAGACCCGGAATACCTGGCCGAAATCTCGAAGCTCAACCCCATCCTGAAAGACACTCAGTTTGCGGACTATCACGGTCACGGCTGGGTGTTTCGGGGTGTCTTCAAACGCGACCGCAAGGGCGCGCTGCTGGATGCCAAAGGGCAGGTGGTGCCGGACACCGATCCGAAGAAGTTTGATAAAGCGGTGCATATGGGCTCAATCCATATGGATAAGGGCATGCATTGCGTTGACTGCCACTTTGAGCAGGACATGCACGGCAACGGCCATATTTACGGGGAAGTCGCCGCCGCCATCGAAATTGACTGTGCGGACTGCCACGGTACGTCAAAGACCTATCCCACCTTGCACACTTCCGGGCCGGCCGCGTCACCCGGTGGTCGCGATCTGTCGCTGCTTAAAACGCAAGACGGGCGGCAGCGTTTTGAATGGCGAGACGGCGACTTGTATCAGCGTTCAGCGCTCCATCCGGACAAGGAATGGAAAGTCTCGCTGGTGAAGGACTCGGTCAATCCCAATCACCCGGATTACAACGAGAAGGCTGCACGGGCGAAGTTGATGGCCGCCGGCGAAGCCGGGCGTAAAGGCAAATGGGGCTCAGGTGTCACGGCACTCGCGCACGACAACGAGAAAATGATGTGCTTCACCTGCCATCTGTCTTGGACCACAAGTTGTTCTGGCTGCCACCTGCCGATTCAGGCCAACTGGAAAACCGAGCGCCTGCACTACGAGGGGGGCGAGACCCGCAACTACGCCACATACAACG
>CANFVX010000293.1 GCA_947450495.1 Gammaproteobacteria bacterium | reverse complement strand
TAAACGCACCACGCAAGGCGACCGGAGGAGTGTTCCTCCGGTCGTCGGTTGTGCGGGTGACTGCGATAGGGATAATACCGGCCACCTCCCCTTCGCGAAGTCCCCCATGGCCCAATACGTCTACACCATGCACCGGGTCGGCAAAATCGTGCCGCCCAAGCGTCATATTCTCAAAGACATCTCACTGTCTTTCTTTCCGGGCGCCAAGATTGGCGTGCTGGGCCTGAACGGCTCCGGCAAATCCACCCTGCTCCGCATCATGGCGCAGGTCGACCGCGAAATTGTGGGCGAGGCCACCCCGATGAAGGGGCTCAAAATGGGCTATCTGGAACAGGAGCCCAAACTCGACCCGGCCAAAAACGTGCGCGGCAACGTGGAAGACGGCGTCGCCGAATCGAAGGCCTATCTCGACCGTTTCAACGAAATCAGCATGAAGTTCGCCGAGCCCATGAGCGACGACGAAATGAATGCCCTGCTCGACGAGCAGGCCAAGCTGCAGGACGTTATCGACAGCAACAACCTGTGGGATCTGGAGCGCACGCTGGAACGCGCGGCGGATGCGCTACGCCTGCCGCCGTGGGACGCGGACGTGAGCAAACTCTCCGGCGGTGAACGCCGTCGCGTTGCGCTCTGCCGCCTGCTGCTGTCCCAGCCCGACATGCTGCTGCTGGATGAACCCACCAACCACCTGGACGCCGAATCCGTGGCCTGGCTGGAGCGCTTCCTCGAAGAATTCCCGGGCACCGTGATCGCGGTCACCCACGATCGCTACTTCCTCGACAACGTTTGCGGCTGGATTCTCGAACTTGACCGCGGCATGGGCATTCCGTGGGAAGGCAATTACTCCTCCTGGCTGGAGCAGAAAGAGCAACGTCTGGAACAGGAAGAAAAGCAGCAATCCGCGCATCGCAAATCGATGGCCGCCGAACTGGAATGGGTGCGCCAGAATCCGAAGGGGCGACAGGCCAAGAGCAAGGCGCGCCTCGCTCGCTTCGAGGAATTGAGCTCGCAGGAATTCCAGAAGCGCAACGAAACCAACGAAATCTATATACCACCGGGTCCCCGCTTGGGCGATGTAGTGGTGGAACTCGATGGCATCAGCAAGAGCTACGGCGATCGCCTGCTCATCGACAATCTCTCGCTCAGCGTACCTGCGGGTGCAGTGGTCGGCATCATCGGCCCCAACGGAGCGGGTAAATCGACCTTCTTCCGCATGATTACCGGCCACGAAACACCGGACGGCGGTTCGGTCCGCATCGGCGACACGGTGCAGTTCGCGTTCGTGGACCAGATGCGCGACAACCTCGATCCGGCCAAGACCGTGTTCGAGGAAATCTCCGACGGGCTGGACATGCTCCAGATTGGCACATACACCACGCCCTCGCGCGGCTATGTGGCCCGCTTCAACTTTGCCGGCTCCGACCAGCAGAAGCGCATCGGCGAACTCTCGGGCGGCGAGCGCAACCGCGTGCATCTGGCCAAGGTGCTGCGCGCCGGCGGCAACGTGCTGCTACTCGACGAACCCACCAACGATCTGGACGTGGAAACCCTCCGCGCGCTGGAAGAAGCCATCCTCACCTTCCCGGGTTGCGCGATGGTCATCTCCCACGATCGCTGGTTCCTCGACCGCATCGCCACCCACATTCTGGCGTTCGAGGGCAATTCTCAGGTGACCTGGTTCGCCGGCAACTATCAGGAATACGAAGACGACCGCAAGAAGCGACTGGGCAACGACGCCGATCAGCCGCAGCGGATTCGCTACAAACCGCTCACCAAAGCCTGAGGGATCCCATGAGCAACTCGCCGACCGTCCCGCTTGGCGTCAGCGTTGCCGGTAAGGAAAGCGCCCAGCTTGCCGGCATGATGAATCGCCACGGGCTGGTGGCCGGCGCCACCGGCACCGGCAAGACCGTGACCCTGCAGGTGCTGGCCGAAGGGCTGTCGCGCATCGGCGTGCCGGTCTTCACCGCCGACATCAAAGGCGATTTATCGGGTCTGGCCGAGACGGGCAAATCTTCGCCCCGGCTGGAAGAGCGTCTCGCCGCCACCGGCATTCTTGACCACAGGTTCGAGAGTTTTCCGGTGGCGTTCTGGGATTTGTTCGGCGAGGCCGGGACCCCGGTGCGCATGACCATTTCCGAGATGGGGCCTTTGGTGCTGGCGCGCCTGCTGCAGCTCAACGACACGCAGACCGGCGTGCTCTACGCGGCGTTCAAAATTGCCGACGATCAGGGCCTGCTGCTGCTCGATCTGGACGACCTCCGCTCGCTGCTCACCTTCGTGGGCCAACACGCGGCGGAACTCAAGCTCACCTACGGCAATCTTTCGGCCACCAGCATCGGGGCGATCCAGCGCAATCTGCTGGTGCTGGACACCCAGGGCGCGAGCCAGGTGTTTGGTGAACCGGCATTGGGGCTGAAAGACCTGATGCAGGTCGCGCCCGACGGCCGCGGCGTGATCAACCTGCTGGACGCCACCAAGCTCGTCACCGCGTCACCCGACCTTTACGCCTGCTTCCTGTTCTGGCTGTTGTCCGAACTGTTTGAAGAACTGCCCGAGCGCGGCGATGCGGAGAAACCGCTGCTGGTGTTGTTCTTCGACGAAGCGCATCTGTTGTTTCGCGACACCCCCAAACCGCTGGTCGACAAGATTGAACAGGTGGTGCGATTGATTCGCTCGAAGGGTGTGGGCGTGTTCTTTGTCACGCAAAGCCCGCTTGATGTGCCGCAAGGCATTCTTGGCCAGTTGGGCCTGAAAATTCAGCATGCGCTGCGCGCCTTCACGCCGCGCGAACAGAAGGCCGTGCAGGTGGTGGCGGAGTCCTTCCGCGCTAATCCGGGACTGAACACGGCAACCGCCATTACCGAACTCGGCACGGGCGAAGCGCTGATTTCCACGCTGGATGCCAAGGGCCAGCCAACCCCGGTGGAACGCGTGCTGATTCGCCCGCCCTCAGCGCAGATTGGGCCCGCAAGTGCCGAACGCCGGCGCGAGATCATGGAAGCGAGTCCGCTGCAGGAGCGCTATGCCACGGCGATTAATCGTGAATCCGCGCACGAGAAACTGAGCCAACGCGCCACGGCCCGGGTGGATATCGGCCCGGCGGATGAGGCACCGCCGGAACCCGAGGCGACGGCGCCCGCACGTGCGCCGGGCCGCACCCGCGAAACGCCGACCGAAGCGCTCGTGAAAAGCGTGCTCCGCGCGGCCGGCAGCCAAATCGGTCGCCAGATCGTGCGCGGCATTCTCGGCTCCCTGCTCGGCGGCGGTCGCCGCTAATTCACTCTCTCGTCAATTCGTAAGGAACTCCGATGCTCAGCAACGCGCAAATCATTGACGGTCATGACCTCACTTTCGATCCGGGCGACAAGCGCAACGGCAGCCTGTATCTCGGCACCGCTCGCGACGGCAGCAGCAGCCTCGATGTCGCAGCCACCCTCGGCGCGCTGCGCGCGGCAGGCTTGTGGTCCGACACCGAAGCCAAGACCGTCCCCGACGAGCACCGGCAAGCCTACAAAGACCAGCTTGTGCTGGTCGATTGCGCCCGCTTCGGCGGCGCCAGCGGCTTCATCATCGCCCGCTTCGATCACCCCAAATTTCCATCCGATGCCGAGCGCTGGGACGCCTGGCGCGTGTTCTTCACCCAACATCACGGCGCCGCCGAATAATTCAGGAGCCTGCCCATGAGCCACGCAACCCGCCCCCTCGAACAAGGCAACGTCCGCGCAAATGGCGTGGATTTTCACTATCTGGCCTGCGGCACGGGTCCGCTGGCGCTCTGTGTCCACGGCTTTCCGGACTCAGCCCACACCTATCGCTATCTGTTGCCCGCGCTGGCCGATGCCGGCTTCCGCGCCGTGGCGCCGTTTCTGCGCGGCTTCGCCCCGACCTCTGTCCCGGCCGACGCGCGCTATGACATGAAAACCATTGGCGACGATTTCAACGCCCTGCACGGCGCGCTCGGCGGCGACGGCGAGTCGGTGCTGATTTCGCATGACTGGGGCGCCGTTGCGGCCTACGCCGCGCTGATCGACCAGCCTCAGAATTGGCGGCGTACGGTCATCAGCAATATCCCGCCGATGCCGGTGTTCGGTCAGGTCGCCTTTACCTATGAGCAGCTGAAGCGTTTCTTCTACATCTGGTTTTTCCAGATGGATTGCGCTGAAGAAGTATTGAAAGCCAACGATTTCGCCATGCTGGACGGCCTTTGGGCCGACTGGTCACCGGGCTACGACGCGAGCTTCGACCTGGCGCAGACCAAAGCCTGCCTGCGCGATCCGGCGCATCTCGACGCCGCCCTCGGCTACTACCGCACGGTGTTCAATCCCCGCTTGCACGGGACCGCCGCCTATGGCGCGCGGCAGGCGCAGGTCTGGGGCCAGGCGCTCACCATGCCTACCCTTTACTTCCACGGCTTGCGCGACGGCTGTGTGGCGATCACGCCCGAACTCGCGAAGGAAATCCCGGCCTGCTTTGGCCCGGGGAGCCGGGTGGAACTGATTCCCGACGCCGGCCACTTTTTGTTGGTCGAAAAGCCTGAGCTGGTGAACCCGCAGATTGTCGAATTTCTGCGCGCCCGCTGAGCAAGACCGATGTCGCTTAACGTCAGGGCGCTGGGGCTGCTGCTGGGCTTGAGTCTGGCGCCGCTGGCCGGCGCCTATGAACTCTTGCATCTGGAGAGTTTCAAGCTCGAAGCCGACGCC
>CANFVX010000292.1 GCA_947450495.1 Gammaproteobacteria bacterium | reverse complement strand
CTCGAGGTTGCGCCTCCCCCGAGCGCGTCGCCAGCCCGGACCGGGGCTAAAAATGTGACGGGGTTCGCAGTTCGGGAAATCAGCGTTGGTGTCGCGATGCTCATCGCGAACCGGAACCGCTAATCAAGAGTTTGAGCGCGCACACAGGCGGGAACCGAACCCTCAGGCCTTCGGCGCCGCAAAGGCCCGGGTGGCGAACGCGGGGTAGATCTCGCTGACGGCGGCCCGCACCTTGCCGCGTAGTGCCATGAGTTCCTCCGGAGCGGGGGCCGGTGTGCTGGGCACACTCGCTGCGGATTCAAATTCAAATCCGGTCGCGGCGCGCACGGCCGCCGCATCGGTGCCGGGATGCGTGCTCACCAAGCGGAATTGGCCCTCGCTGAAAGCAAACTCGGCGCGGCCGGTCACCAGATGCTGTGGCCCGCCCGGGCGATAGACATTGGGCGCCGAGACGCCGGCGGCGCTGATGAAATCCACCTGCGGCACGAAGATGCGCGGCGTGTGTTCCTGCCGGAAGAGAATGACCTTCGGCACCAGATGATAGAGATAGGCCGAGCCGAAACTGCCAGGAAAGCGCCGGTCTGGTTTTTCGTAGTCCCCCACGCCCACCAGATTGATATTCGCCTGGCCGTCGATTTGCGCGCCGCTGAGGAAAAACGCATCGATCCGGCCTTGGGCAGCGCAGTCAAACAGCTCGCGCCCGCCATCGGTGAAACGCAGGTGCTTACGGCTGCCGAGGATGGTCACTTGCAGGCTGGGTTCGAGCGCTTGCGCGAGCAACGCGGCGCTGGCCGGCAGGGGCGACAGCGCGCCCACCGCCACATGGCGCAGGCCGCGCAGCAGCCGCGCCATCACGCAGGCCATGAGTTCTTCTTCGGTGTAAGACAGCGAGTTCATGCCAGCCACTCGCGCAGCAAGCCGTTAAAGCCCTCGCGGCTGCGGGCCGCGCTGGCGTAGCGCGCGAGTTGGGCCTCGTCGCTGGGTTCATTTTCAAAACCGAGCGGTCGCATGCCGCCCGGCACCTCACAAACTCGCGTCACATACAGCGCGGGAATGGTGCCGGCGGCGAGCGCCGGATCGTCCAGCAGGGAGCCTTCGTAGATTTCTTCTACCGTCACCAGCGTGGTTTGTGCGGCGTGCGCCATCAGCAGCAGTTCGCGCCGGATGCCCACCCAGACATTGCCTTCGCGGTCGGCCATCCGGGCGTGGAAGAGGGCGACGTCCGGGCGGATCGCGGGAATCAGCACGATGGGATCGTTCTCGCCGTAAGGGTTATCGATGACCCGCCAGTCGGGCCGCACGCGCAAGAGATCCGAGCCCAGAATCCCGCGCAGCGGCATAAACGGAATGCCTTTCTCGGCCGCCTGCAGGCCGGCGTGGATTGCCGGGCAGGTGGCGTCGCGCATGCGCAGTTCTCCCGCCTGCATGGCGGCGGTGAAGCGGGGGGCAAGGCCATGTTCACCAAGGTTGATGCCGGCCGCCTCGAGCAGTTTTACGCAGCCGGCGCCAATCAGGAGGTCCGCCTGCAGCCCGGCCTGCGGCACGGCAATGAGGTGTAAATCGCGCACGCCACGCTTCAACAAGGCTCGCGTCGCCGCGAGCGCAACGCCGCTGTAATCGGGGGGGATGGCCAGCGACATGCCGTCGCTGAGCGGGGCGAGCAGGGTAGTGAGATCGGGCACGAGCTGGCTCATGGGCAGGGTTCCGGAAGGGGCATCAAGCGTTACTTTCGCACAACTCAAGTGTCGCCGGCGTTGGCGCATATCGGGTGTTCCGCGAACCGCGTTACCATCCGGCTCCAAGTCCAGTTGAGAGAGCGCCGCATGAGCACCGACAGCCAAGCCAATCCCGACCAGATTGCAGAGTGGAACGCGCTACTGAAAGAAGCGAGCGAGTTCCCGCTGTTCTCGGCGCTTTACGGGCGCCGCTCGCGCCGCTTTGGCTGGGGCATGGAAATCCCGCGCGGGCCGCTGCAGTTCAAGTCCGATAAACCGCCGGCCCCCCTGGACGACTTTGAAACCTCGCTGCTGCTGGCGGCGGGCTTGGGGGTTTCCGGTCTGCATTTCGGCATTCCGTATTCCGATGCCGAGCCGGGGCTGGCCACCTACGCCGCGCGCTACACCGGCCGTACGCTGCCGACCGCGGCGGGGATTGGCAATCCCGAACTGTTCTACATGGACGACAGCGGCACCTATTTCGTGAGCACCCGCGATGCGAACACCGACGGCAACTGGGCGCAGGCCGAACTCTCCGACGCCGAGCGCCTCATCGCAGTGGCCAAATCGCATACCCGCAAACTTTCGGACCAGCGCGTGGAGCTGCCGCGCGGCGAGCCGCACTACAGCGCGCATAACGCCTGGAACTCGAATGTGCCGGGCTCAACGGTCTTCATCCCGGTCACCAACGTGGCCGAGCAGCTCATCGGTTTCATGTTTGTGGTGCTGGGCTCGGGCTACACGATTTGGGACGACACCCACGGTCGGCCCGCCGGGGACCTGGCGGAATTCTTCGCGTCCGGCGTGCTGAACCCCGAGAAGAAGTACCCCCTTTCTTACATGGAGCAGTACATCCTCAGCTGCTGCAGCGTGGAGATGGGCGACATGGGGCATAACATCTCGCTGGCGCTGCAGACCATTGGTCTTGGCGGCTGGTTCTATTCCGGCATCAGTCCGTTCTCGCTGATGGGCGCGTTTGCGGGCGCTGGCCTGCCGGGGCTCGGCTTCCGCTTCCAGACCAATCCGAAATGGGGCGTGCCGAATCCGCTGGGGCTGGATGGGGTATTCGAAGGCTGCTGCCCGCCCTATCACACCGACATGCGGGCGGCGGTGGAGTCCTACGTGCGGATCAAGTTTGGCGTGGGCGGCACCTACGATCCGGATTCGCCGGGGCCGTTTCTCGATAACGAGAAAATCAAATCCAGCGCCGAACCGCCGACACCGGAACTCCTCGAGGCGGTGGTGAGGGTGGCGGAATACATCTACGCCACCTGGGGCAAGTTCCCGGGCACCGTGCCCACGCTGTTCATGCGGTTCTATACCCAGGCGCATCGGCTGGAGACCGACTTCTACGACAGCTTCGAGCGCGAGCCGTATCTCGATACCCACCGGCGGAACGTCGACCGCTGGCTGCAGAAAATCGGCCGCAAGTGACGCTGCGATGAGCCTCAACCTCAGCCTGCTGGAGACCTTTCGCAAAGACCTCTACCACTGCTCCGACTGCAACTACTGCGTGGACGCCGTGTGGGCGGAGCGGGGCATGCATCACGTGTGCGCGACTATCACCCATCACTCGCCGGCGATCAGTTATTCCGGCCGCGGGTTTGTGCTCGCGGCGCGGGCGCTTCTGGAAGGGCAGACGCTCAACCCGGAGACCGTGGCCGAGCGGGTGTTTTCCTGCACCGGCTGCGGCAACTGCGAAGCCAGCTGTCCGATTGGACTGCGGCCCGCGCAGGTGGGGCAGGCGCTGCGCGAAACGCTGGCCAACGAAGATATCTTGCCGCCGGCCATCGCTGCCCTGCGCGGCCGGATGCGCGAGCAGGGCAACGCTTACGGCGCACCGCGCGAGCACCGGGCGCGCTGGGCTGAAGGGCTGTCTTTTAGTGCTGCCTTTGATGCCTCCATCCACTACGCGCCGGGCTGCGCCGCCGCCCACGCGAGACCCGCCGACGCCCGCGCCACCGTGCAGCTGCTGCAAGCGGCCGGCGAGCGGGTGTCGTTCGAGCCCGCCAGTGACGCCTGCTGTGGCGCGCCGCTGCGGGAAGCCGGGCTGCTTGCGGATGCCGGGTTTGCGGAGCGGGCACTCGCCGCGCGCGGAGCCCTGCGCGTGCTCACTTCGGGTCTTGAGTGTTTAACGAGCTGGCAGCGCGCCGGCGTGAGCGTGCACAGCTTCGCCGAATGGTTGTGCGCGGCGCTGGCGGAAGGACGTTTGCACCTGCAGGCCCGCGTCACGCGTCCGGCGCAGGTGCGGGTGTTTGATAGCTGCGCGAGCCGGCGTCCCGGTGGCGCGCCGGATCTGCTCCGTCAGGCGCTGAGCGCGCTCGGTCAGGACGTGGTGAACGGACCGCAGGACGCGCGCCACGCCGTGTGCTGTGGCGCAGCCGGCAGTCTGGCTGAATTGCATCCTTTATCCGCCGCGCGGATGGCGGCGGCGCGGATAGATGCGGATTCGCGCTGGCCGGTCGTGGGCAGCGACCCGCGCTGCCTCGGGCATCTGGCCAACGGCGGCGAGGCCGAGCGTTACTTCGGGCTGGCGGAATTTGTCCTCGCCCACTTTGACGTGGCGGGGCGGACATGAACATGCAAAATCTGATTGGGCCCTTGCGCCGCGCGCTGGACGGCGCCCTGGTGCTGGACGATCCCGTGGACCTGCTCGGCTATCAGCGGGACTGCTCCTCCGTGGCGGCGGGACAGGCTGGCATGGTGGTACGGCCGCGCGATGCCGACGACATTGCTGCGGTACTGCGCGACGCGAGCGCCCAGCGGGTGCCGGTGTACATGCGCGGCGGCGGCACCATGTATGCCGGCGGGGTGAACCCGTCCGCCGGCGGCATCGTGCTCGATTTGGGCGGCCTCGACCGCATCCTCGACATTGACCTCGACGCCGGTGTGGTGGTGGTGGAACCCGGCGTGCGCTTCGGCGCACTGGCTGAGGCATTGGCGCCGCACGGCATGACCATCGGCATTATTCCTTCGACTTCGCCGGCGGCCACCATT
>CANFVX010000291.1 GCA_947450495.1 Gammaproteobacteria bacterium | reverse complement strand
TCGCAAGCTAAATCGAGAACCCACATGAAGAAGCTAGTGCTGGTGTGGATGCTGAGCTTGGGCGCGTGCTGGAGCACGGCGCAGGCCGCGAATGAAGCGGCATGGGAAGGCGACCTCTCGCCCATCGGTGCCGCCGACTGGAATCGCGAGAAAGCGCGTCATCTGCTGGAGCGTGCAGGCTTTGGCGGCACGCCAGAAGAAGTCGACGCGCTCGCTGCGCTCTCGCCAGAGGCTGCCGTCCGGCGGCTCGTCTACTTTGAGGGCGCGCCGGCGGACACGCTGCCAGCGTTTGATCACTCCGGCATTTTCGATGAGGGCATTGATCCCTTCCCGCCGAGTCGACCGGCCACCACCGCGCTTGCCGACAAAAACGGCGAGGCCTTGGGGATTAAGACCAAAGCCTCCGGCAACCGGCCACAGCAGCCTATCGTTAATCAGTTCTTTTACTGGCTTCGCGCCAGTCGTTTAGAAACCGAGCGCGTGGCCTACTGGTGGGGCAATCGCATGGTCGCCACGCCGCGCCCCTTGCAGGAAAAGATGGCTTTGTTCTGGCACGGCCACTTCACCAGCAGCGAAGAAAAAGTGCGCGACTATCGCAAGATGCTGACGCAGGTGGAGCTCTTTCAGCGCGAAGGCATGGGCAATTTCCGCACGCTGCTGATTGCCGCCGCACAGGATCCGGCGATGCTGGTCTATCTCGATGCCGGCGTGAACGTGAAGGGATCTCCCAATGAAAACTTCGCTCGCGAGATCATGGAAATGTTCACCATGGGCGTGGGCAATTACACCGAGAAAGATATTCGCGAAGCGGCACGCGCGTTCACCGGCTGGAATTTCGTGGGGCTTGAATTTCACGCCGACCCCGCAAAGCACGACGACGGTGAAAAAACCTTCTTTGGCGAGACTGCCCGTTACGACGGCGTGGGCATTATCGACCGCATCCTCGCTGCGCCGGCCACGCCGCAGTACATCAGCGGCAAGCTGTACAAGTTTTTCGTGCGGGATGACATCGCGCCTGAATTACGGGCAGCGCTGGGCCAACGGCTGCGGGATGCCCATTACGACATCGCGCCCCTGCTCGAGACGATTTTTCTCTCGAAAGATTTCTACGCCGACACCTCGCGCGGCTCGCGCATCAAAAGCCCGGTGGAGTTTGTGGTCTCGACCTATCGCAAGCTCGGGCAAACGCATCTACCCGGCGCGCCAGACTTCAATCGCGTGACCGAAGCCCTGGGGCAGCATCTGCTGTTTCCGCCAACGGTGGCTGGCTGGAGCTACGGCCGGAGCTGGATCACGCCGAGCTTGCTGATCGAACGCGGTAACTTCGCGCTAGACCTCGCGTTCCCGGATATCGAATTCCTGCCGGAAGATCGCTACCCGGTGTATCCCACGGGCGCCGAAATTCGCGCGGTGCACCGGCGATTACGCGCTGGCGAAGACATGATTTCGGCCACACGCCCGGTGGATGAAAAAGCCGGCGACGACATGATGGCGATGTCCAACAAAGTGGACCGCGCGGAAGCCTTCAACACGCGATACGCCAGCTATCGTGGCTGGCAAATGGCCATTGAACGGGTGAAGCCCATCGTGCGCGACCTGCCGCGACTGGACCTCACGCCGATGGTCTTGCGCAAGGAACTGAAAACGCCGCTGGCGGTGGTGGACTATTTTGCTGCACGGTTTTTGTCGGTGCCGCTGAGCGACGCCACGCGTCAGCAGCTCGCCGCGAGCTTTGAACACGAACTCGGCAGCGCCGATGTGCTGGCGTCAGGCACCGTGCTGGAAGAGCCCTTGCGCGTACTGCTTCATTTGATGTTGAGCCGACCGGAGTATCAGTTGGGATGATCACACGACGCGATTTGCTCAAATACGCCGCCGGCGGCTTGATTGCCGGTGCTTTGCCACTGGGGCGTACGGCTCGCGCGCTGGCCGCTGAAGAAGCCCGCGCCGGACGCATTCTGGTGGTGCTGGAGCTTTCGGGCGGAAACGATGGCATGAACACCATCGTGCCCTATGGCGACGACGCCTATTACAAACTGCGGCCCACGATCGGCATCCGCCAGAAAGCGCTGCGGCCGCTGGACGATCACTGGGGTTTCAATCCTGGCCTGCTCGGTTTTGAACGACTCTGGAAAAACGGCGAGCTGGCCTTGATGCACGGCTGCGGCTACGAGCAGCCGTCGTTCTCGCATTTCACTTCGATGGCCTACTGGCAGACCGCCACGCCCAACAGCGGCGATGAGTACGGCTGGTTCGGACGCTTGGCAGACGCCCTGTCGCCCAGCATGAAGCCCAACTTTCTGGTCAACATCGATACCGCGCAGTCGCTGGCGGTGAAGAGCCGGGTGCATACGCCGGTGGTGTTTGATGATCCGGAACGCTTTCAGCGCCGGGTCCTGGCGCAGGAGCAGGGCCTCATCGAGCAAGTGCAGGGCGGGAGCAAACCGAATCCCGCATTGGACTATCTGAACGCCGTTTCGCTGAGTGCGGCCGAAGCCTCTTCTCTGGTGCGCGAGGCCTGGGCCAAGTACAAAACGCCTGTTGATTACGGCATCGCCTCGCTGCAGCTGCCGAAGGTCGCGGCTTGCATCAACGCCGGACTGCCCGCGCAGCTCTACTACCTCGCGTTTCGCAATAACGCGTTTGATACCCACGTCCAGCAGCCGGATCTGCACCAGCGTTTGTTGAGTTATATGGCGGACGCCGTGCACGGGTTTATTCGCGATATGGAGCGCTTGGGACAGGGCGACCGGGTGAGCGTGCTGGCCTTCTCCGAGTTTGGCCGCCGAGCCCCGGAGAACACCAATCGCGGCACCGATCACGGCACGGCCAACTTCATGTTTTTCGCTGGAAAAGGCGTGAATGGCGGGCACTACGGGAAACCGGTCAGCCTCACGCAACTCGACGAAGGCGATAACCTCATCTACACCACCGACTTCCGGCGGGTATATGCCACCGCCATTGACGGCTGGATGAAGGGCGGCTGCGCCGAGCAGGTGCTGAAGGGCAAATTCGAGCGCTTCCCCGTCTTTGCTGCCTGAGCACACCGCTCGGCCCGGCGCTCGCATGAAGTACGTGCCGGTCGATGGCAAACCCGAGCGTCTGCAGATTGGCGCGCGGGTGCTCGATCTCACGCAGTGGCTGGAGGTCGACGTGCACTACGCCCGCGATGTCGCCGAAAAGCGGGCGCTCATGGCCACGGTGCCGGGGCAGGTGTTCGCCGCGTTACCGTGCGGTCTGAAGGGTTCCGAAGAAGTGCTGGCCCTGGTGACCGCGCATCTGAGCGATCGCTTGCCGGCGTTGGCGGAATCGCTGCCCGCCAATGACTCGAACCAGCATCCGCTGGTGCGGGCCGCGCTCACGGTGCAGGAAGACCTCTGCGTGATGTCGCTGGTGGACGGCGAGTGGATTTTGAGCGCGGCTTCGGTGTGCTTTCCCAATCGCTGGGATTTAAGGGCCAAGATTGGCCGCAGCCTCTCTGGCATCCACGAACCCGTGCCGGATTACGCAGCCAAAATCGGTGCGGCGACCAACAGCCTCTTTCACAAACTCACCGTTGAGCGCCCCATCTGGCGGCTCAACTGGACCATCATGGATTCGCCAGCCCTGCATCAACCTGTGCCGGTGCCGCTGCCGGATGCGTTGCGGCTCACGGGCGGAGATTTAGCGGAAAACCTCTGGTTTCGGCGCGAGCGGCAAACCTTGCGCAAGCTCCCGCAGAGCGGCGACATCCTGTTCACCATTCGCACTTACACCGATGCACTGGCGGCCGTGGTGCGGCACGATCCGGACTTTCGGCGGAACCTCGCCAGCACCATCGCCGAGGTCGATCAGGCGATGGTGTATTACAAAGGCTGGGCCAATATCAAACAACAGTTGTTGGACTGGTCACGCGTGGGCTAGAGACCCCGCACGGGCGCCACGGTGCAGGGCCGTGGCGCGTGCCGTGATTCAGCCCCGACGATGCTGGTAGACCGTCGTCTCAAAGTTCACGTAACCCGGCCAGGACGCCACGTCCAGAAAGGGCAGAATCTGCGTGTTCCACATCCCGCCGATGCCGTTCTTGCGGTCAATCCAGTAGTACGAGTTGGCAATGCCCGCCCAGCTCAGGCTGCCGGCCGGACGACCGGTGGGCGCGTCTTCGTCGTTGACCTGAAAGCTGTAGGCCCAGGATTTCGACAGGCCGGGAAAGATATCGCCGCTGTTGGCGAGCGGCGGCGCGGCAGTCACCCAGGCGCGAGTCTTGAGCGCGCCGAGGCCGTTCAGGGACATGGCATCCACGGTTTCAGGCTTGAGCACGCGGCCGTGCGGGCCGTTGCCGTTGTTCAGGATCATGCGGATGAATTTCAGATAGTCGCCGGTGCTTGAGTAGAGCCCATGCCCGCCCATATCCATCGCCGGCGGCTGGGGGAGTACCAGCTCCGGCACGGCGACCAGTTGGCCGTCGGCCTGCCGCTGATGGATGGTCGCGAGACGCTCACGCATGGCGGGGCTCATGTCGAAGGCGATGTCGGTCATACCGAGCGGCCCGAAGATGCGCTCCTTAAAGACTTCGCCCAGTCGCTTCCCGCGCAGTTTCTCCACAATCAGTCCCAACCAGTCGATGTTGGTGCCGTAAGTCCAAGCCTCACCCGGATCGTGCAGCAGCACGCTTTGGATGGCGTCGTAGTTGCAGGCAAGGATCGACGGCACGCCCCTGACTTCGCGATAGCGCTC
>CANFVX010000290.1 GCA_947450495.1 Gammaproteobacteria bacterium | reverse complement strand
TCAGCGCGAACGGTAATCCGAGACCGCAAGTGATTTGAGCCGCAGTCATGCCGCCGCGCTCAAACCCCGTTCGTCCTGAGCTTGTCGAAGGATGAACGGGCGGTGGCAGTGCCCCGCGCTTCGACGCTGTCGTTAGCATTAACCCAGCGCGGCGGGGAAACTGAATCTCGGCCGCGCCAGTAGACTCGCCCTTCGACAGGCTCAGCGCGAACGGTAATCCGAGACCGCAAGTGATTTGAGCCGCAGTCATGCCGCCGCGCTCAAACCCCGTTCGTCCTGAGCTTGTCGAAGGATGAACGGGCTGGCAGTGCCTCGCGCTTCGACAGGCTCAGCGCGAACGGGGGTGCCATGCGGCACCGCGCGGATAACACCGTTTCGCGCACGCCCCTCCGCAAAGGACATGCGATAAGCCAGCCTGGGCGGCCTGCATCTGCACTGCCAATAGACTCCGTTGCTGGTATGCGCCGGAGGCCTCTGTCAGGATCCGGTCCCCGCCGAACATCTGGAACGCCCTGTGAACGAACAAGTCATCGCTCCTCCCGTCATGCGCGCCGACCGCGTTCGCCTCGAGCTGGGCAAGGTGCAGCAGCGACTCCGGCGCGGGGTGGGCAAGGCGATTGCCGACTTCAACATGATTGAGCAGGGCGACCGGGTGATGGTGTGTCTGTCCGGCGGCAAAGACTCCTACACGATGCTGGACATCCTGCTCAGTCTGCAGAAAAAAGCGCCGATCGATTTCGAACTCATTGCGGTGAATCTGGACCAGAAGCAGCCGGATTTCCCGGAACACGTGCTGCCCGATTACCTCACCGAACTGGGCGTGCCGTTTCATATCCTCGAGCAGGACACCTACAGCGTGGTGAAGCGCGTGGTGCCGGAAGGCAAAACCATGTGCGGGCTGTGTTCGCGCCTGCGCCGGGGCAGTCTCTACACCTGGGCGGCGGCCAACGGCATTACCAAGATTGCGCTGGGGCACCATCGCGACGACATCGTCGAGACCCTGTTTCTCAATATGTTTTTTGGCTCGAAGTTAAAAGCGATGCCGCCCAAGCTGCAGTCGGACGACGGCGCGAATATCGTGATTCGGCCCATGGCTTATTGCCGCGAGGACGACATCACGCGCTACGCCGAAGCGCGCGGTTTCCCCATCATTCCCTGCAATCTCTGCGGCAGTCAGGACCATCTGCAGCGGCGGGCGATCAAGCAGATGCTGCACGACTGGGAGCGCCAGCATCCGGGGCGGGTGGAAAACGTATTTCGCAGCCTGCAGAACGTGACGCTCTCGCATCTGGCCGATCCGGTGGCATTCGACTTCGCGAGTCTGGGCAGTCATGCCGACGCGCCGCGCCTGAGCGCGGTGGAATGGTTGATCGAATCCTCTGCCGACTAATCAGAGCGCGGAGGGCACCTGACGCGTGTTGGCGTTCAGCCGCGACAGCATCACCGGATCAAACGTCAACAATTTGCTTGAGATCAGCACATCGGCTAACAGCACGGTGTGCGGATAGGGCGCGACATAGCCGGTGCCACCCACGTAAACATCAATCCAGAACGTCTCCGGCAGGGTGTCCGGCGTGGTCTGATTGCGGAAGATGATGCCGGGAAAACGGTCTACCAATATCCCGTTCAGCCAGTAGGCGATTTCGCCGTCGGCGCGTGGCGTGCCGTCGGCATTCACGCCGTTGAGTTTGACCATTTGGTCGATCACCACAAACTCGCCCTTGGGCAGCGGACGCGTACTCCAGCGCGTATCGCCGTTCAGGGTTTCGTGGTTCAGACGGTACACATAGGTTCCCCAGCCCTGATAGCTACCGGTCCAGAGGCCTTCGAGCGGGTTGGCGCGCATGGTGCGTGCCGACCAGTGAATGCCATCGGCCATGCGGCCGCCCCAGCCCGCGATGCCGCCCGACTTCACGGTTGCGCCGGTGTTCGCGAGCCCCGGATATTTACCGCCCGTGGTGGCGGGCCAGTTGTTACCGATGCGCATGATGTAGCGGGCGAACATCGTCTCCGCCCGTTTCGCCGTGGGGATGGGATATTGGCTGGACGCCCCGGTGTCGCCACCGGTGGGTACCGTGATGAGCAGCATGCCGTTGCTCAGCGGCTTTTCGATGGGCTTGGTGTTGAGCGACCCGCGCCAGCCGGCCGCGCGCAGATCAAGCACCACATCGGCCGCCGCGCCGGTAGCCGAGGGCAAGCCCGCGCTATCGACCCCGCGCTGTCGCGGGTCATTGCGATAAAACTTGAACTGCCCGCCTGTCGACCCGCTGAAGACCTTGGTGACATTCAAGGACAGCACGCCGGGCCGCGCGCAACGCACCAGCACCACGCGCTGGGTGGAGGGAATTTGTTGGTTCCAACTCCGAACGGTGGAGGGGTCAATCCGGGCTTGCGCCAGCGGCGCGCTATCGCCGCAACGAATCTCGCCCACTTCAGGCATGGTGGCGCTGAACGTGATTCGCACATCGCTAGCCGGCACATCAACCCGCACCAGACCAACGGCGCGCACCGCTGCCGAACTTGCAATCGGCGTGCTGCCCCAACGGACTCCGGACGCGTCTTGCCAGTCGCCCAGCGAGTGCTCCCACTGAAGTTGCAGGGCGTCGTTGTAATTGACCCTCGAGGCGTCCTGCGACCATTGTTCGGTCACCTCTGCCACTGGCGGCGCGCTGATTGGCGGCGGGCCAAGGGGCATGCAGTCCGGACTGAAGGCGCGCGCGTCCGACCAGTCGGCGCGATACTCCCCGCAGGGCGTGGTGCTGGCTCCCGCCTTGGACAGGCTGCCCCACTCCACCACACCCAGCCCGACCAGCAAGGCTAGCGCCCCTATCAGAATTATCTGTCGACGTAACATGCCCATCTCCGTGTGCTGCAGGATGCGGATTGCCTCGCCGCGCCGTTGCCATCTGGCATGCTAGGCCCGACGTGCGGTTCGCACCTCGCGTTCGATCAAGCGCAAGCCCGATTTCCCGGTGCGCGGCGTACATTCATTGAGACATTCCCGAGGATCTGCCGGTGGCGCCCAGCCCATTACCCCACGCTCTCGCTGACGAACCCGTGCGCTATGACTGGCGCGATATTTTTCGTTTGGCGTTGCCCCATCGCCGGCGCCTGATCACCGCGCACGCCGTTGCGATTGCCGCCTCGCTCTGCGCGGTGCCGGTGCCGTTGTTGATGCCCTTATTGGTCGACGAAGTCCTGCTGCATAAACCTGCGTGGTTAGTCGCCACGCTCGATCATGTTTTGCAGACACGTTGGCAGACCCCGCTCGGCTACGTGCTGTGCGTATTGGTGCTGACCATGGGGCTCCGACTCGCCACGCTGGTGCTTCAGGTGTGGCAGCAGCGCGAATTTTCTCAGGTTGCGAAATCGCTCATTTTCACGCTGCGCGAACGCTTGTTACGGCGGCTGGAGCGCGTGTCGATGGCGGAGTACGAAGCGCTGGGCGGCGGCACCGTGGCCTCGCATCTCACGATCGATCTCGCCACGATTGACCAATTCACCGGCGAGACCTTAAGCCGACTGCTGGTGGCGGTGCTGACGCTCGTGGGCGCCGCCGCAGTGTTGTTGTGGATGCACTGGCAGCTGGGCCTGTTCATTCTGGTGATGAACCCGGTGACGGTGTATTTCACGGTGCTCATCACCAAGCGCACCAAGGAATTGAAGAAGCGCGAGAACGCCGCATTGCAGGCCTTTCAGGAGGCGCTGACCGAAACGCTCGAAGCCATTCATCAGCTGCGCGCGGCCAATCGCGAGCGGCACTATCTCAACCATGTAATCGATCTGGCGCGTGAGATCCGCGTGCACGCGGCGGCGTTTTCCTGGCGCAGCGACGCGGCCAGCCGTTTGTCTTTCGCGGTGTTTCTAATCGGCATCGATGGCTTTCGCGCGGTGGCGATGCTGATGGTGGCGTTTTCGTCTTTAACGCTCGGCCAGATGATCGCGGTGTTTGGTTATCTGTGGTTCATGCTGACGCCGGTCGACACGCTGTTCTCCCTGCAAGTGAGCTGGCAGGCGGCGCGAGCTGCTTTGGAGCGCGTGAATCGCCTGCTCGCGCTGGCGCAGGAGCCGCTGTATCCGGCGCGGCAGAATCCTTTCGAGCACCAGCGCACCAATGCGCTGTCCTTGCGCGATATCCGCTTCCGCTATGGCGAGGGTCCGCTGGTGCTCGACGGGATCAATCTCGACATCGCGCGCGGCGAGCGGGTGGCGCTGGTGGGCGCCAGCGGCGGTGGCAAATCAACGCTGGTGCAGGTGATTCTGGGGCTGTATCCGCCAGTCACCGGCGACTTATTGATCGACGATATTTCCGTGCGGGAAATTGGCTTCGAGCGCGTGCGCGCGCACATCGGCACCGTGCTTCAACATCCGGCGCTGTTCAACGACACCGTGCGTAACAATCTCACCTTGGGCGTGCCGCACGACGACGCCGCGCTGTGGTCGGCGCTTGGCGATGCGGAACTGGGTGAGTTCGTGAAAGGAATGCCACAAGGACTGGAGAGCATTATCGGGCGTGACGGCATTCGGCTCTCCGGTGGCCAGCGGCAGCGTCTCGCGATCGCGCGCCTGCTGTTAGCAGATCCGAATATCGTGATTCTGGATGAAGCCACTTCTGCGCTCGATCAGGAAACCGAAGCCCGTATTCATGACGCGATTCGGCGTCGGCTTGCGGGGCGCACGATGCTCATCGTGGCGCATCGACTCTCGGCGGTGAAAGAAGCCGATCGCGTGTGCGTGTTC
>CANFVX010000289.1 GCA_947450495.1 Gammaproteobacteria bacterium | reverse complement strand
GTGATTGCCCGCGAGTTTGCCAAGCAGGCCAACGCGCCGGGCGCGAAGCTCGACGCGCTGGCCCGCGAAGGCTTGAGCGTGTTTCAAACCCTGCCTGAGGAGCAGCGCAAAAACCCGCAGAACCTCGAGTTCTCGCTGCAATTGCGCGCTGTGGCAGACCCTAATCCCACGGCGGTGCTGCAAGCCATCGCGCTGGTCGAACAGCAGCCGGGCGTGAGCGTTAACGCCCAGCGTGGCTATTTCTGGTCGCGGCTGCGGCTGTATGAGCGGCTGCAGGAACCGCGTCGCGCGCTGGAGCAAATCAACGCGCTATCTGGCCCGGTGCCGGCCTGGATGGCCGAACAGCTGTATCCGTGGATCAAGCAGCTGCCCGACGCCGCGCTCAAAGCCGAACTGGCCGCAGCGCTCGCGCCGCGTCTGAAAGCGCTGCCCGAAATGGAACGCCGTTTCCGTTTGTTGAACATCGAATTGCTCATCGCTAACGAGCAGGGCGATGAGGCGTATAGCGCGGCGCGCGCGCTGGTGGCCGACTATCCCAAAGCGGGCGACGGTTACCGCATGCTGGCGCTGGCCGCGCAGCAGTCCAAACGCCTGATCGAGGCCGACAACGCCTGGGCCATCATTACCAGGAAGGTGCCGCCCAGCATGCCGATTTGGTGGGAGGGCATGCTGGCCCGCATCGAGATCCGCCTGAACTCCACGCGACCTGAATCGGTCTGCGAGCTGGTGGTGAAGGTGGCGCGTCAGAAAGCACCCGATGCCGCCACTGAAAAACGCTGGAGTGCCTTGCGCCAAAGAACCCACTGCGCGACCGAATCCTGAGACTAAAGACAGCTTCGCGCCTGTCGATTCCGACGAGAGAGACCGCCCATGCGCATCATTGATTTCTTCGACAAAGCCGCCGACGCCCATCCCGAACGCACCGCGTTTATTTCCGCGCTGGGCAGTTACAGCTATCGCGAAATGCAGACCCTGTCGCATCACATCGGCGCCGCCATCGACCGCCGGGGTTTAAGCGAGGCCGGCAGGATTGCGGTGTACGCGCCCAACAACGTGCGCGCCTTTGCCTGCGTGCTCGGAGCGTTTCGGGCCAATGCGACCTGGGTGCCGATCAACGCCCGCAACGCGCTCGACACCAACATCGATTTCATGAACCTCACCGAATGCGAGTGGTTGTTCTATCACAGCGTGTTCAGCGAGAACGTGCAGGCGATTCGCGCGCAGGTGCCGTCCTTGAAGCACATCGTGTGCATCGACCGCGCCGATGACGGTCATCTCGATCTCGACACTTTCATGCAGGAAGGTGCAGGCCATGTCATTGCCGACATCCCCTACGACATGCACCGCATGACCACCATCCTCGGCAGCGGCGGTACGACCGGGCGCTCGAAAGGCATCATGTGGGACAGCCTGACCTGGTCGACGCTGATTGCGGAAACCTCGATTGCGATGCCGTCAAAAACGCCGCCGGTGCATCTTTGCGCCGCCCCGATGACCCATGCCGCCGGCATTCTGGCGTTCATGTTGACGCCGCAGGCGCCCACGCACGTGGTGGTCGAGAAGGTCGATCCGCTGGAATTGATGGAAACCATTCAGCGCCATCGGGTAACCCACTTATTCCTGCCACCGACTGCGCTGTATGCGATGTTGGGCCATCCGCAGGTGCGCGAGTTTGATTACTCCTCGCTCACGCATTTTTTGATTGCGGCTTCGCCGGTGTCGCCAGACAAACTCCGCGAAGCGGTAGAGGTGTTCGGGCCGTGTATGTGTCAGTGCTATGGACAGGTTGAGGCGCCCATGCTCATCACCTATTTGCCGCCGGAGGAACTCGCGCAGGCCGCGCAGGATCCGGCACGCGCGCATCTGCTGAAAAGCTGCGGCAAGCCGTGCTCGCTCACGCTAATGGGCGTGATGGACGACGACGGCGCGCTCTTGGCGCGCGGGGAACGCGGCGAGATTGTGGTGCGCGGCGAGCTGGTGGCGCCCTGCTATTACCGCAATCCGGAAGGCACGGCTGAAGCGCACCGCTTTGGCTGGCACCACACGGGCGACGTGGCCTATCAGGACGCCGAAGGCTACGTCTACATCATCGATCGCAAGAAGGACATGATTATCACCGGCGGCTTCAACGTGTTTTCGGCCGAAGTGGAAAGCGCCATCAACGCGCATCCGGCGGTGGAGAATTGCGCGGTGATCGGCGTGCCGGACGAAAAATGGGGCGAGGCCGTGACCGCCATCGTCTTGCTCCGGCCCGGCCGCACGCTGGCGCCGGAGGAGATCATCGAATTCGCCAAGGCCCGTCTGGGCAGCGTGAAGGCGCCGAAAAACGTGGAGATTTGGCCGGACTTGCCCCGCTCACCGGTGGGCAAGGTGTTGAAAACCGAAATCCGCAAAAAATTCTGGGGTAATGCAGAACGCGCCGTTAACTAAGCGAGAACGTATTCAGTGAAAGCTCAGGCGATTGCGCCAGATGAGCCTGAACCAGCAAGCACATTAAAAATTCCGGGGAGCATCCATGCGCATTCGTAAATACGACTTCAACTACAGCCGCCGGCATTTCATGCAACAGACCGCGCGCGGCTTGCTCGGCGCAGGCGTGTTTGGCTCGGTGTGGGACGCGGTAGCCGAGAACGGCACCTTCGAGAACGTCTATCCGGATGAGCTGCAGTCCATCGAAATGTTCACCAAGGGCAAGCTCAAGGCCGGGGATGTGATCGATGCCAACAACGTCGATCTGGTGCGCGACCTGCTGGACCCCATCCGCTACATGCAGATCAAGCAGATGGGCCGCAAGCTCGATCTGGTGGACAGCACCAAGGACATGACCCATCTCTCGCCGGTGGACTACATCGAAGCCACCTTGCGCAACAAGGGCAAGGCCACGCTGGATGCCAAAGGCAACTGCTACACCACCGACGGTCAGCCCTGGATAGGCGGCTGCCCGTTCCCCGAGCCCAAGTCAGCGCTCGAAGTGTTTGTGCCCATCACGCTCTCGTGGGGGCGCCACGATGTGTCCTTCTACATGATCAAGGACTACGAAATTAATCCCGACGGCGAGCAGGGCTACACCTACGAAATCGCCTGGTGCGAAATGGCGTCTGTTTGCCGCGTCACACTGGATCCCAAACCCTACTTGCCGGGATCGGAAAACAAACTCCGCTACCAGTCGGTGTTTTTCACCCACCCGAACGACGCCAAGGGCACCTCGTTTCTCAATATCTGGTCCTACGATCAGGCGACCTTTCCCGAACTCTACGGTTACCTGCCGGCCTTCAAACGCGTGCGGCGTTTTCCCGCCAGTCAGCGCTTCGAGCCGCTCATTCCGGGCACCACGCTCTATCTCTCCGACGCCTGGGCGGCGGGCGATCCGTATCTCACCTGGGGCAATTTCAAAATCGTCGGGCGCGGGCCCTTCCTCGCCGGCCTCACCAAGAACTGGCACAGCGACCATCCGAACTGGGAAGGCAAAGTTCACGGCGGGCCGAAGGGCATCACCTTTTGGGATACCAAGGTGGAACTCATCCCCGAGGTCATCATCGTGGAAGCCGAGCCCACGTCTTACCCGCAGGCGCCGGTGGGCAAGAAGCGCGTGTGGTTTGATGCGCGCACCCTGCTACCGGTCAACATGGTGACCTTCGACCGCCGTGGCGAACCCTTCAAATCCTTCGACGGCTGCTATTCGCTGTACGAAGACGGCGACAAGAAAGTGATGGACGGCAACCGCCCGTACTGGTCCTGGGTGAACGTGCACGCCCACGACGTGCAGAGCAACCGCATGACCCGTTTGGAGCAAACCCGCACCATCCGTGGCGGCTACGAAATGAAGGTCAACGACGGCAACTTGTTCGACCAGTATCTGACCGAAGCGGCGATTCGGCGGCTGGGGACTTAAGGCGGGGTTGGCATCACCGTTCGCCCCGAGCTTGTCGACGGGCGACAGCGGAGGCTCTGTTTTCAGCGCAGTGCCAGCCCGTTCATCCTTCGACAGGCTCAGGACGAACGGGATTAAGGGTTAGCGACCTGAGTTGTCGGCGGCCGGTATTTTCAGCTTTGCCATATGCGTTTCAGGGTTCAGGGTTGGCGTTACCGTTCGCCCCGAGCTTGTCGACGGGCGACAGCGGAGGCTCTATTACTCGGCGCAGTGCCAGCCCGTTCATCCTTCGACAGGCTCAGGACGAACGGGGTTAAAGGTAGTGACTCGCGTTGCGGGCGTCCCCTATGGTCAGCTTTGTCATATGTGTCTCAGGGTTCAGGGTTCGCGTTACCGTTCGCCCTGAGCCCGTCGAAGGGCGGGAGTCTTGGTGATGAGCTTTTGGGTTTACATGCTTCGATGTAGCGATGACAGCTACTACACCGGGCACACCGATAACCTCGAGCACCGGATCGCCCAGCACGCGGAAGGCGCTTTTAATACCTGTTACACGTTCAATCGGCGGCCGCTCGAACTGGTGTTTACGCAAGCGCACGGGACACGCGAGGAAGCCTTAAGCGCCGAGCGTCAAATCAAGGGCTGGAGCCGAAAAAAGAAAGCAGCGATGGCGCGGAGCGACTGGGCTGAAGTCTCGCGGCTGGCCCGCTCATCCCTCGACAAGCTCGGGACGAACGGGGTTAAGGGTTTGTGACCGACGTTGTTGTTGGCCTGCCTCTTGACCGTTATCGTTGCAGGCCCGTGTCCCGTGTCCCGTGGCTCGTGGCTCGTGGCTCGTGGCTCGTGGCTCGTGGCTCGTGGCTCGTGGCTCGTGGCTCGTGGCT
>CANFVX010000288.1 GCA_947450495.1 Gammaproteobacteria bacterium | reverse complement strand
GGCTGACGCTGCCGTTTATGCGTCACCTAAGCGAGACGATGCCGGATGCGCCGGTGCTGCTGCTGGCCAAGGATCAGGGGCGCTATGTAGCAGGCGCCTTCGCCCTGCGCGGCGCGCACACCCTTTACGGACGCCACTGGGGGTGCAGCGGCTATTACCGGAATCTCCACTTCGAACTCTGTTACTACCAGTTCATCGACTATGCCATCCGCCATGGTCTGCGCCACTTCGACGCAGGCGCCCAGGGCGAGCACAAGGTGCCTCGCGGCTTTATTCCCATCAAAACCTGGTCGGTGCATTGGCTACGGGACGTCGGCTTTCGCAAGGCGGTCGCGGACTTCCTCCGCCGCGAGACCAAGGCGATTGACCGTTACGTCGATGAGGTCGCGGAACACAGCGCCTACCGCGTGGTGAACTCGGAGCAGGAACCCGAGCAGCAGTGAACGACACGGCGCGTTTCTTCTGTTTCCGGGACGAGCGCTACTACAGCGCGTTGCCGCCAAGCCGGATGGCCCTGAATGACCCTGACGGCCTGCTTGCCGCGGGTGGCAATCTCGACACGGACACGCTGATGAATGCTTACCGTCACGGCATTTTTCCGTGGTATTCAGCGAGCCAACCCCTGCTGTGGTGGGCGCCGAACCCCCGCACCGTCTTCTTTCCGAGCCAGTTTCACATTTCACGCTCGCTGGCCCGCACGTTCCGGCGACAGACATTTGAAGTCACTCTGGACCAGAATTTTATGGCCGTGATGCGCGCCTGCGGTCCGGAAAGGACTCCAGAGCGAGACACCTGGATTACGCCCGCGATGCTCCGTGCCTATACTCGACTTCACGCGGACGGTCATGCCCATTCCGTTGAGTGCTGGCGGCAAAACGAACTGGTCGGCGGCGTCTATGGCGTAGCGCTCGGGCGGGTTTTTTTCGGTGAGTCGATGTTCAGCCGTGCGACAGATGCGTCCAAGCTCGCGCTTGCTACACTCTGTCACACGCTAGCAATTTGGGGGTTCGAGTTGTTTGACTGCCAGATGGAGAGCGCCCATCTCAACTCGCTTGGCGCCACACAGGTAAGCCGGGAGCGTTTTGGACAACTGCTGGATGAATTTGCCACCCAATCACCGTCGGCGGTGGCGTGGCGAGAGCCTCTGGAGATGCCGATTCAATGAAACCGCCCATTGGGTCCCAGCTGGGATTTTTCGTCACCCCGCCGCATAAATGCGGCTACTTGCCCGATCGCGAGGCGGTGACGATTTTTGTCGATCCCCGGCGCCGACCCAATGTCGCCACCTACACCGTGTTATCCCAGCACGGCTTCCGACGCAGCGGCGATCACGTCTACCGACCGCAATGTCCTCAATGTTCCGCCTGCATTCCCGCGCGAATTCCCGTTGAAGACTTCAGCCCCAACCGCGCGCAACGGCGCACGCTCCGCACCAATCTCGACGTCTCGCTAGTGCCCAAGGCGCCGCTGTACCACGAGGAGCATTTCAAACTCTATTCACGCTATGTGAATGCGCGGCACAGCGGCGGCAGCATGGAGAATCCGGACCGCGACAGTTATCTGGAGTTTCTGACGTCGGTCTGGGCCGACAGCGCTTTCTATGAATTTCGACAAGGCGACCGCCTGCTCGCGGTCTCCGTGGTGGACCATTTGCAGGACGGGTTGTCGGCGGTTTACACGTTCTACGACCCCGATGAACAGGCCAGAAGCCTCGGTCGCCTCGCCATCCTCAAGCAAATCGAGCTCGCTCGCGCTTTGCAACTCCAATGGCTCTATCTGGGTTACTGGATCGAGGACTGCCGAAAAATGCGCTACAAACGCGAATATGTCCCGCTTGAAATCCTGCGCGGGAACCATTGGCAGCGCCTTGAGACGCCAGACGATGCGCCTGCGCCTTTACCCGGACAGACCTGATCGGGCAGAATCGGCCACCCCGTTCGGGGCACCCTCCCCCACGGTTACAGAGGAAGCATGGCGAAAGAAGATCACATTGAGCTAAAAGGCAAAGTTGTTGAGACCCTGCCTAACACGATGTTTCGCGTAGAACTCGAAAACGGACACATCATCACCGCCCACATCTCGGGCAAAATGCGCAAGAACTACATCAGAATTCTCACCGGTGACACGGTACTGGTGGAGCTGACGCCCTACGATTTGAGCAAGGGCCGCATCACTTTCCGCGAAAGATGAAATAAGTCAGGGGTTGCGCGCACTCGCCAGCAACGCTCTGGCGCGTGCCAGATCCTCCGGCGTATCAATCCCCATCCCGCAGGCTTCCAGCGCGTCCGGCACCACTACCGTCGCGCCGTGGGCCATCGCCCGCAGCTGCTCCAAGCGTTCCAGCTGTTCCAGCGTGGCGAGTGGCCAGCGCACAAACTGCTTCAGAAAACCCACGCGATACGCGTACAGGCCGATGTGCCGACGAAACGGGCCACCGGTCTGCCATTCATGGTCACCCTCCCGCGGAAACGGCACCGGTGCGCGGCTGAAATAAAGCGCCCGTCCGGCATCATCACGCACTACTTTCACCACATTCGGGTTGCGCCACTCCTCCACAGTCGCAATCGGCTCGCAGACCGTCGCGATGGCCGGCGCCGGCTCGGTATCCAGCGCACGCGCCACCTGACGCACCACCGCTGCCGACATAAACGGCTCGTCACCCTGCAGATTCACAATGATGGTGTCGTCTGCCTCCGCCCGAATCTGCACCGCCTCAGCGATGCGCTCGGTGCCAGACTGATGCTCAACCGCCGTCATGCAGACCGTAGCCCCAAAGCCGCGGGCGATATCGGCGATGCGGCGGTCGTCTGTGGCAATCACAACTTCCAGCGCGCCACTCTGCAGGGCTTTGGCGTGTACGCGTTCCAGCATGGTCTGCCCGCCAAGCTCCAGCAGCGCCTTCCCCGGCAGGCGGGTAGAGGCCAGACGCGCCGGGATGTAGACCTTGAAAGTCATTTGGCGAGTTGTTCGATTTCGTCGTCTGACAACTCCCGCGCTTCTTCTTCCAGCATGATCGGAATGTCGTCCCGAATCGGATAGGCCAGACGTGCGCTTCGCGACACCAACTCCTGCTTTGCGCGGTCGTAAATCAGAGGCCCCTTGGTCACCGGACAGACCAGAATTTCCAGCAATCGCTTATCCATCCACATCTCCATTCAGCAAGTTTTCGAGACGCTGCGCGAAAGCTTCGGGCAGTTCTGCGGTAATCGGCACCAGCCAGCAGCGCTCGCTGGCAAAGGCTTCGCACTTAATGGCGTCTTTCTCGGTCATCAGGATTGGTCGCTCGTCGCCGAATTCAAGATCGCTCGCCCGAAAGCGATGATGATCGGGAAAGGAATGCGGGATGATTTTCAGCCCCTTGTCCTTCAGCATCGTAAAAAATCGCCGGGGATTTCCGATGCCGGCGACCGCGTGGACCTGCGCATCACGGAATGCTTCAAACGGCATCGATAGCTCGCGCTGCTTGAGATTACGCGGGCTCACCGGCACGTATTTCATCGCAAACTCATTGCGGCCGGCCTTGCCGTTGGCGACCACGAAGTCGACTTCAGCCAGCCTCGATGGGGGTTCCCTCAATGGCCCCGCCGGCAACAGGCGCTGGTTACCGAGACGCCGAACCCCGTCAATTACGGCAATCTCAAGCGCACGTCCTAGCCCGTAGTGCTGAAGCCCATCGTCGCTGATCACGACATTGCAATCGGTGTGGGCGAGTAAGGCCTGCACGGCGGCGCTGCGGTCGGGCGCCACCGCCACCGGCCGACGCGTCCGCCGCGCAATCAGCACCGCTTCCTCGCCGACAGCATTGGGATCGCTATCCGGCCGCACCTGCTGTGGCCAACTCATAGCGCGCCCGCCATACCCACGAGCCACGATCCCTGGCCGCAGGCCGAGCGACGACAGAAAGCCTGCGAGCCAAATCACCAGCGGTGTCTTGCCACTCCCGCCAACGGTGGGATTGCCCACGACGATCACCGGTACCGGCGCGTGGTAGATCGCTAACAGCCCCGAGGTGTAAGCCTTGCGGCGCAGACTGAGAATGAGCCAAAACAGCCATGAAAACGGCAGTAGGAGGACCGAAAGCGGATTACGCCCATACCAGAACTCGTCGATCCAGCGCCCCTCGCGACGCTGGGGGCGGCGTCCACGCGCGCTCACTCGGGGCTTTTTCACTCGGATTCGCGAACTTTCGTCGGGAAAGAAACATGAGACAAACCCGCCTTCCCGGCGGCATCCATCACATCAACAATCCGCTGAAAATTGGTATCGCGATCGGCGCTGATCACCACCGTGGGTTCGTTTCCGCTCGTCGCTGCTTCACGCAACGCTTGCACGAGGGTGTCGACTTGACCGTTCACCAGCGCCTTGCCGCCGACATAAAACTGGGCTTGATGATCGATGGCCACCTCAATCACGGCCGGGGTTTGTCCCGAGGCAGCGGCGCTGGCGGATGGCAGCGTAAGTTTGAGTTGAGAGTGTTCGACGAAGCGGGTCGAGACCATGAAGAAAATGAGCAGGAGCAACACCACGTCGATCAGCGAGGTGACGTTGATGTCGATGTCTTCGGTTTTTCTTGAGCTGAATTTCATTTGCGCGCCGGCGTGCCTGCTTCCCGCTCACCGTGCAGCACTTCAACCAGTTTCAGGGATTCCTGCTCCATGGCGATCACCAGCCCTTCGACATGGCCTCGCAAATGGCGATGGAAGTAGAGCGCCGGAATGGCAACAGTCAGTCCTGCGGCCGTGCTGATCAAGGCCT
>CANFVX010000287.1 GCA_947450495.1 Gammaproteobacteria bacterium | reverse complement strand
CGCTCACCGAGGCGCAGGAACAGGCGCGCCGCGAGCTGCTTTTCAATCAATCAAACGACAAGGTGCGGGCGGCCCGCGAGGCGGCGGCAAGGGCCTTGAACCACTAGATAAAAATTCTTTTGAACCGACGCAGTGCAGCATTGGAACTTATCACCAAGCTGCCATTGCGAGACCCGCGTGAGTGGTGTTACAAGGCTTTTCAGACTTGGCCGGCCGCAGGGGAATCAACTCCGCGGCAGGCAGGGCTTGCGTGTTTTTAAAGACATCAGGGGGAGTTCATGCATATTAGAAAATACGATTTTGACTACAGCCGTCGGTTCTTCATGGACAAGGTGGCGCGCGGGATCGGCGGCGCCGGGGTGCTGACCTCCCTGTGGCCGCTGTTGAGCGAGTCGGGTGACATTTCCAAAGCCTACCCGGACGAACTGCTCGACATCTCGCTCTACACCAAGGGCAAGATCAAAGTGGGCGATGAAATCAGCGCCGACAATATTGACGTTGTGAAAGACCTCGTCGACCCGATGCTTTACCAGGAAGTGAAGCAGCAAGGCCGTAAGTTCTTCATCATGGCGACCGACACCGATGCGTCGACCATGTTCCCGCCGAAATTCCTCGAAGCCACGATCAAAAATCAGGGTCAGGCGAAATTCGACGAAACCGGCAACGTCCGCACCAAGGACGGCAAGCCCTGGATCGGCGGTCTGCCGTTCCCGAACCCACAGGATGGTATGGAAACCATCGCCAACCTCACGCTCAGCTGGGGCCGGCACGACCAAACCATGTACGCGATTCCGATGTACGCGCTCGATGCCTCCGGCAACGTGCTGTACAACTACGACTTCGTGTGGGCGGAACAGAACACCACCGGTCTGGTTGACCATCCGGATGGCCCGTACCTGAAGGGTTACGAAGACAAACTGCGTCTGCAGTCCACCTGGTTCTCGGCGCCAAACGACGTCAAGGGCACGGCCTTCGTGAACATCTGGCCGTATGACCAGCGCGAATATCCCGATCTCTTCGGCTACATCCCGGCGTTCAAGCGGGTTCGTCGCTTCCCGACCAACCAGCGCTTCGAACCGCTGGTCCCCGGCATCAACCTGTTCCTCTCCGACGCTTGGGCCGCCGGCGACCCGATGCTGACCTGGGGCAACTACAAGATCGTGGGTCGTCAGCCGTTCCTCGGCTCGATGCACGGTCAGTGGCAGCCGGAAGCGAAGAACTGGGAGTACCCGCTGGTGGGTGGTCCGAAGAACAACAGCTTCATGTACGTCGGCAAGTCGCTGATTCCGGAAGTTATCGTTCTTGAAGCCGAGCCGACGGGTTACCCGCGCGCGCCGGTCAGCAAGAAGCGCGTCTACATCGACGCTCGTATGCTGACCTTCCCGCAGATGATCACCTTCGACCGCCGTGGCGAAATCTGGAAGTCCTTCGAACCTGGCTTCAGCCAGTACAAGAAG
Source organism: Gammaproteobacteria bacterium (assembly GCA_947450495.1). Classification (GTDB taxonomy): domain Bacteria; phylum Pseudomonadota; class Gammaproteobacteria. The sequence continues at coordinate 3,325 of CANFVX010000287.1, read as the reverse complement.
GGCGACAAGGTCGCGATGGCTGGCAAGGACATCGCGTGGAGCTGGAGTTGGGTAATTTCCAACGACATCCAGTCGCAGCGTATCACCCGCTTCCACCAGGCCGAATCCTGTGCCGGTGGCTGGAAGTCGCAGTGGAACATGCACGACGACCTGATCAACAAGTACATGACCGTGCAGGCCATGCAGCGTCTGGGAACCTAATCCAGGCCTCTTGTAGGTCCTTTGAAAAGGCCGGGGAAACCCGGCCTTTTCTTTTGGTCAGTCCGAAATCTGAGCCTATGTCTCTACGCGATTCGCAAGCCACGCGAAACCAGTCGCGGCAATACTTCCTCCGCGAAGTAGGGCAACTCCGTCAGGTAGTTCACAAACGCCAGCGTCGCGCCGGCAAAGCCTGCGGCGTGAATGCGCGAGATTTCTTCGGCTATGAAATCGGGGTCGCCGATGAGCGGATAAACGCCGTGGCCACCCGCAAACTGCACGCGCAAGGCGTCGATCATCTCCTGCGGGAAGGATTGCGCGTACATGCCCTGCAACTCCATCAAGCGTTCCACTCCCGCAGTGTCAGCACACTCCACCGCGTAGTGGTGGTGGTACTCCTCAGCTTCGCGTCGGGTGGGACGGCAGACCACGTAGGTCGTGGTAAAGACCTCCAGCGCGCGCTGGTATTGTTGAGCGGCGACCTCCCGGATGTGCCGCACATCTTCGCGGCCGGTTTCCGGATTAATCATCACGGTGAACAGAAAGTCGCAGTTTCTGGCTGCAAACTCGCGCCCCTCGCGCGAAGAACCGGCGTTCATTAGCGGCGGCAAACTGCGCGCTACGGGCTGCGGGCGACAGCGCGCGTTCTTGAGTTGAAAGAACTCCCCGTCCCAATCGAAGGGGAGCTCCGTCTGCCAGGTTTGGCGAATGATGTCCCACCACTCCTGGCCGTACCGGTAGCGCGTGGCGTGGTCGCTCGGCAGCTCAAGGCCGAACATCTGATATTCGGGCTGGTTCCAGCCACAAACGATATTCAGGCCGAAGCGGCCGCCCGACAGATGGTCGATGGTGGCGAACTGCTTGGCGGCCATCAGCGGATGGAGAAATGACGCATGGGCGGTCGCGAAGACGGAAAGCCTTTGCGTGTGTGCGAGTAGCCCGGCCGCCCAGGTAATGGTTTCCAGCGAATCGCCCTGAAAATCGGTATCGCCGCCGTAGCCGGTCCAGCGGGCGATCGGCAGGAGAAACTCAATGCCGGTGTCGTCTGCCAGTTTGGCGAGTGCAAGATTGTTCTCCCAGCTGGCGTCCCAGCGTTCGGGCACGGTGGTGACCGCCATGCCGCCGCTGCAGTTCGGCGAGAACAGGCCAAGCTTGAAAGCGTTCTGGTTGAACATGGCGTTAAACGGTCGTCGCACTTGAGTCTTCTCCAGTTCTGTTCTGATTCGCGCGACTATAACAAACCAGTTTCGATCGCCCCGGAGGCCGTATGTCCAGTGCAGATTTTCGTCGCAGTCTGATCGCGCAGGTCGAACAGACGGTGCAGGGCCTCAGCTTGCCTGCGGTGACTCTCGCCTACGTGCCGGAGCCGCGCCGCGAGCAGACGGGTGAAGTTGAGTTTGGCGTGATTGGTCTGGCCGATGGGAGCGCAGGTCTTTATTACGCATGGCTGGGCGAAACGCAGCGTGGCATGCCCGCCCGGTTTAGCGCAGCGCAGCTTGAAGGCAGTGCCGTGCTGTCGCTGGCGCGCGGCTACGCGGCGGATTCCGATGCCGAGCGCTCGATAGGCCTCGCTGCGATCAACGCGATCACCGCCTGGTGGTGGCGCCAACAGCGGTATGTGCCGCCGCTGGCACAGGATTCCTTTGGGGTGACGCTTCGGGCTGGCGATCGCGTTGGGTTCATAGGCCACTTCGCGCCACTGATAGAACGCGTGCGGGCGCAAGGCCTTCCGGTCGTTGTGATTGAGCGGAAAGCGCAGTTGCTGCGCGCTGAAGACGGCCTTGTAGTGACCGATCAGCCTGCCGCACTCCGCGAATGCAGCGTAGTGATTGCCACCGCCGCGATGTGTCTTAACGACAGCTTGGACGAGATGTTGGGCTGGTGTCCGCAGGCCAGAGAGATTTCACTCATTGGTCCGACGGCGGGTTTTTTTCCAGACTTGCTGTTCGCGCGTGGTATCAGTTGTGTCGGCGGGGTTTATGTCACCGACGTGCAGGCGATGGTGGCCGCGATGAAAGCGGGTCAGCGCTGGCAGGCGCATGCGCAACGCTTTCACCTCAGACCTGAGGACTACGCCCCGGGCAACGCGTATTCGCCTTAAGCGCCAAGCGCGCCGCCTAGACGCCGGGCGAGAAAATCGATTAAGGCACGCACCCTGTTGGCTAGATGGCGCCGATGCGGGTAGACGGCATAGATGCCGCGCGGTGCGGTTTGATAGTCGTTGAGCAGCGGCACCAGACGCCCCTCCGCCAGTTCGTGTCTCACCACGAAATCCGGGCACAGCGCGAGGCCAATTCCGGCCAGCGCCATTTCCCGCGCGGCATTGGCGCTATTCACCTGCACCCGTCCGCTCACCGGCACGCGCAGAGAGCGCCCCTTGCGGCTAAACAGCCAGTGACGAGGCTGAGACAGATTGGTGTCGATGATGCACCGATGTGCGGCCAGCATCGCCGGTGCCGAGGGCACGCCATGCGCCGCGAGATAAGCGGGCGCTGCGCAGAGCACGAGTTGCATATCGCCCAGCCGTTTGGCGACCAGACTTGAGTCCGGCAGGTCGGCAATGCGCACCGCCAGATCGAATCGCTCTTCCACCAGATCGACGAAGCGGTCTGTCAGCATGAGGTCCAGCGTGATCTCTGATTCCTGTGCTAAAAACTCGCCCAATACGGGCATCAGAAAAGTCTCGCCAAAGGTTTGGGGCGCTACGAGGCGGATCTGACCGCGGATGTTGGTTTGGGCATCGCGTGCTTCTGCCTCGGCGTCTTCGAGGTCCGCTAAAAGCTGCACGCTTCGGGCGTGGAACTGACGGCCCGGCTCGGTCAAGGCAATTTGGCGCGTGCTCCTTTGCAACAACCGCACGCCTAACGCGGACTCCAAATCTGCGACTGCCTTTGAGAGCGCGGTTTTGGAACGCCCCACGGCGCGAGCCGCCGCCGCGTATCCGCCGTGGTCAACAACCGCCCTGAAGGCAGATATGGCCGAAAGTCTGTCCATAGATTGTCCCGATTTTGGAAACAAAGAGTTTCCATTTTTGACGATTGGTTTGGAATGACCTCGCAATCGATAATGCTGCTCCTCAAGCTTGAAGCCTTAGGCAGCGGCACGGCATCAGCTAGCCAGGCGCAGG
>CANFVX010000286.1 GCA_947450495.1 Gammaproteobacteria bacterium | reverse complement strand
GCAGTTCATGACCGAAACCGCCGCGATGGCCGACATCGTGTTGCCCGCCACCATGTTTCTTGAGCACGACGATATTTATCAGGCCGGCGGGCAGCAGACCATTCAGTTCGGCCCCAAGGTGGTCGAAGCGCCGGGCGAGTGCCGGAGCAATCACGACGTCATCTGCGCGTTGGCGGCTCGGCTCGGCGCATCGCATCGCGGTTTTGAATTGAGCCCCCGCGAGATCGTGGACTGGACGCTGCGCGAATCGGGCTGGGGCGATTTGGCGACGCTCGAAGCCCGTCGCTTCATCGATGCCCAACCCGCCTTCGAAACCGCCCACTTTCTCGAAGGCTTCGGTCACAGCGACCGCCGGTTCCATTTCGATCCCGATTGGGCGCCGCTGGGGCCCGCGCAGTTTGGTCCGGGGCTGGCGCCGCCTTCGTTGCCGGATTACTGGCCGGTGATCGAAGAAGCCACGCCCGAACATCCGTTCCGGCTGGTAACCGCGCCGGCACGACATTTCCTCAATACCAGTTTTACCGAAAGCCCCACCTCACAGCGGCGCGAGGCACGCCCCACCGTGATGGTGCATCCCGAGGACGCGCGCCAGCAGGGCATTAGCGAAGACCAACTGGTGCGGCTCAGTAACCCGCGCGGCACAGTGCTCCTGCATGCGACGCTCTTTGATGGTCTGCAGCGTGGCGTGGTGATTGTGGAAAGTATCTGGCCCAACGCGGCGTTTGTCGGTGGCATTGGTATCAATGCGCTGACCGGCGCGGATCCGGGCGCACCGATTGGCGGTGCCGCCTTTCACGATAATCGCGTGCGCATGGAAGTTGTCGAACAACCGTAAGACCACCCTCTTCAAGCGTCGAGCATTACGCAGGAACCCCCATGGAAAAAGCAGCCCAACTGGCCTTGGCCGACCGCCTCCTCGATTACATCGACCGCCAGACGCTCCAACTCAGCACCGCGGTGTATCGCCAGGCTGTGGCTGAATACACCGACGATCAGCAGGCCACCCGGGAGATCAAACAACTGTTCCGCAGCCAACCGCTGTGCGTGGGGCTGAGCGGCGATCTGCCCACCCCCGGCTACCAGCTGACGCACGACGCCAGCGGCCTGCCCTTGCTGCTCACCCGCCAGCAGGACGGCAGCTTCAAGGCTTTTCTGAACGTGTGTCGTCATCGGGGCGCGCGCGTGGCCGAAGGTGCGGGCGAGAGCCGCGGCTTCGTCTGCCCCTATCACGCCTGGCGCTACGGTCTGGACGGGCGGCTGGTCAGTCGGCCGGAAGAATCATCGTTCGAGGCCTGTCCCCGCGATGACCACGCCCTCACGCCGTTGGCGGCAGAGGAGCGCCACGGCGTACTGTGGGTGCATCCGACACCCGGAGAGGCGCTGGTCTTTGGCGAGGAATTCGTGCCGCTGGAAGCCGAGCTTGCGGGTTATTCTCTGGCCGGCTTTCATCCCTTCGCCACCCGCGAGCTGCGTCGCGACATGAACTGGAAGCTGGCGCTGGATACCTTTCTGGAGTCGTATCACTTCTGCGTGCTGCATAAAGATTCGATTTGCGGGATTTTCCATCACAACCTCGCCACCTTCGATACCTTCGGTGCGCACTTCAGGCTGGTCACCCCGCGCCGAACCATCGCCAAACTGCGGGAGCAGCCGCGCGAAGACTGGAACCTGCTGCCGCACCTCGTGGTGATTTATGTGCTGTTCCCCAACACCGTGCTGGTCTGGCAGGGCGCGCAAGTGGAAATCTGGCAGATCTTTCCTGACGGTAAGGACCCAAGCCGCTCGGTCTTGCGCCTGACGCTTTACGCGCCGGAACCGGCGGTCAGCGATAAAGCCCGCCAGCACTGGCAGCGCAATCTGGATCTGGTGCTCCACGTGGTGGAAAACGAAGACTTCCCGCTGGGCGAAGGCATCCAGCGCAGTTTTTCCTCTGGCGCCCAGTCGCAGATCGTCTTTGGACTCAACGAGGCCGCGCTCAGTCACTTTCACGCGGCGATCACCGCGGCGACCCACGCCTAGGCAATGTCGGGGACTGAATACTCCACAAGTTTTAGGGCGGAGCGCCGCTACGAGGCAATGATTCGAATGCCATTAACACTTCATGCGTGAGACCGAATTTCCACTGGTGCTGGTCGTGGACGACGATCCGATGGTGCGCTTTCTGGCCGGCGAGGCCCTGCGCACGCGCGGATTCCGGCTCGTGGAAACCGACAACGGCGAAGAGGCGCTGCGGCTGATTCAGGAACTCGGCCCTGACCTCATCCTGCTGGATGTGATGATGCCGGGCATTGACGGCTTCACCACCTGTTCGCGACTCCGCATACTGCCGCAAGGGCAGCATATTCCGGTACTCATGATGACCGGTCTGGAAGATGCCGAATCGATCCAGCACGCCTATCAGGTGGGCGCCACCGACTTCATCACCAAGCCCATTAACTTTGGGCTACTGGAGTTCCGGCTCGAATACATGCTTCGGGCCAAAGTCACCAGCGATGAACTTCGTCAGAGTGAAGCAATGCTCTACTCTGCCCAGCGGCTGGCCCACATGGGGCATTTCGTGATGGGGAGCGACCAGCGCTTTAGCGTCTGGAACACTCAAACTCAGGCCGTGCTCGGTCTGGAGCAAGAACCGGCTATTACTGCGCTGTCCGATCTCTTGCAGTACATTCGGGCCGAAGACCGCGAACCCGTTGCGCAGGCACTCGCGAATCCCGCAGAGGATTTGTCGATTCCGCCGCTCGAATATCGCATCCAGTTCGCGAACGGCCCGGCGCGCACGATTGTTCAGCATAGTCGGGTCCAAACCGATGAATTTGGGGTCCGCGTCATCGGCACGGTGCAGGACATCAGCGAGCGCCGGCAAGCCGAGCGCACCATTCATCAACTGGCTTATTTTGATCAGATTACCGGCTTGCCCAATCGTATTCAGATTGAGCAACGCCTGTCAGACCTGACCCGCGCGGCGGAAGCGAGCGGCGAGCAGCTGGCAGTGCTCTCGATCGACCTTGACCACTTCCAGCGCGTCAACGACAGCTTCGGTCACGAACTTGGCAACGAACTCCTGCGCGGCGTATCGCGGCGACTGATCCAATGCCTGCGGCTGTTGTATCGAGAGCTTGAAATTGAAACGCCGCCGGCCGAGATGGTGGCCCGCAACGGCGGCGATGAGTTCTGCCTGTTGTTAACCGGGATTGCTTCGCGCGAAGCGCTCACAAGGTTCACAGATCTGCTCCGTCAGACGCTGCGCCGCCCGTTCGCGTTGAAAGACGAGGAAGTGGTGATTACGGCCAGCATGGGCACCGCAATCTACCCTGACGACGGCCGGGAACCCGATGTGCTGCTCCGACACGCTGATATCGCGCTCTACCACGCCAAGCAACACGGGCGTGATTGCAACGAGTTCTTTGATTCCAGCCTCAACCAACGCATGCAGGCTCGCCTGTCGCTCGAAAACAGCCTGCGACAAGCGCTGGGAACGCAGCAGCTTTCCCTGCATTACCAACCCAAGGTCAACACCGAAACCGGCGCGCTGACCGGGATGGAGGCACTGGTGCGCTGGGAGCATCCCACGCTGGGCCGGATTCCGCCCTCAGACTTTATCCCCGTCGCTGAAGAAAGCGGCCTCATCCTGCCGCTGGGCGAATGGATTCTGGGCGAGGCCTGTCGGCAAACCGCACGCTGGGCTGCCAGCGGGCTCAGGGATTTGGTTTGCGCGGTGAACCTTTCTGCCTTGCAGTTAAGGCAGGCCGATTTCACCAAGGTGGTCGCGCGCACGCTGACTGCCACCGGCTTGCCCGCCGCCAGCCTCCAACTCGAATTGACCGAAAGCGTGCTGATGGAAAACAGCGAGCACATCCGGCTGCTGGAGGCTTTGAAAGACCTTGGCATCACCCTCGCGGTTGACGACTTCGGTACGGGTTATTCCTCGCTCAGCTACCTCACCCGCCTGCCCATTGATGTGTTGAAAATCGACCAGTCGTTTGTGCGCGAACTGCGCGACGACGGCTCAGACAACGCGATTGTCTCCGCGGTGATCGCCATGGGGCACAGCCTCGGTCTGAAAATTGTGGCTGAAGGTGTTGAAGGAGCAGAGCAAGTGGGCTTCCTGCGCCGGCACCGGTGCGACGAATTGCAGGGCTACCATTTCAGCAAGCCCCTGCCCGCGGCTCAATTCGAGGCTTGGGCGCTTGCCCATCAAAGATCGCATATCGCAGGAGCAGCCTGAGTGATGCCAGAGAGCTTCATTTCGCGCTGGCTCGGCCCCACCATCCCGGCGGGAATCGAAAACTGGGACGCATCACTGGTCTCTGAATGGCGACAGGCGGTGGCCGATCAGGCGTATGACAATGCCTCCGCCGCCGGCTTCGGCAGTTTCTCCGCCGCGCTGGTGGTCGTGGGCGGGCTACGCAACGAAATCCACCCCGCCATTCTGGGCAGTTGGGCAATTCTGATTTCTATCTGCGCGCTCATCTGGACCTGGCATGTCTCGCAATGGCGCCGGGCGCCTACCGACGACGCCACATTTGCCCGCTACGCCTACGCTTTCAGTCTCCAATATATGGTCATTGGCGCGCTCTGGGCGAGCACGGCACTGGCCGTCCCAATGGTCCATGGCACCGAGTTGCAACTCCTGCTAGGCGTCGTGATTGTGGGCGTTACCGCCGGCAGCGTCTCAGTATTTTCGCTGGCCTTGCGCCCGACATGGATCTTTCTCGGCATCACGATCCCGCCGATGGCGCTCGCTATCGGCCTTTCAATGCCTGAACTCGGCCCCCTTCTGGCAGG
>CANFVX010000285.1 GCA_947450495.1 Gammaproteobacteria bacterium | reverse complement strand
GGAGAACACCAATGACTACCGCTTCGTCACCACAGTCCTTTGACGTGGTCATCGTGGGCGCCGGGTTTGCCGGCATGTACATGCAGCACCGCATTCAACAGCGCGGCCTCTCCGTGCGGCTTTACGAGGCCGGCAGCGGCGTAGGCGGCACCTGGTACTGGAATCGTTATCCGGGTGCGCGGGTGGACGTGGAAAGCGTCGAGTATTCCTACACCTTCGACGCCGAACTTGAGCAGGAATGGTCGTGGTCGGAGCGCTACGCCGCGCAGCCCGAACTCATGCGCTACGCCAACCATGTGGCGGACCGTTTCAATCTCCGACCCAACATGCAGTTCAACACCAAGGTCACTTCGGCCGTGTGGGAAGAAGCGAGCCGGCGCTGGCAGATCAAGACCAGCCAGGGCGAGACGGTCAGCGCCAAGTACTGCGTGCTCGCTACCGGCTTTCTCTCCAGCGGCAGCATCCCTGATTTCGACGGTCTCAACGACTATCAGGGCAACAAGTACCTCACCTCCCGCTGGCCCGAGAACGGCGTGGATTTCACCGGCCAGCGCGTGGCCGTCATTGGCACCGGCTCCTCGGCCGTGCAGGCGATCCCCATCATCGCCCAGCAGGTGAGCCAGCTGTATGTGTTTCAGCGCACGCCTTCTTACTCGATTCCCCTGCGTAACTGCCCGCTCGATCGTGAGTACGAAAAGCGCGTGAAGGCGATGTATCCGGAATGGCGTCGGCGCCAGCGCGAAGAATCCCGCGCGGGCTTCATCGCGCTCAACTACGAGCCGGCGTATTCGAACGAGCAATCGGCCTTCGCCGTCTCGGCGGAAGAACGCCTGAAGGATTACGAAACCCGCTGGGAGTCGGGCGGCCTGTGCTACTACTCCTCGTTCAACGATTTGCTGACCAATCAGGAAGCGAACGAAACCCTGGCCTCGTTTGTGCGCGAGAAAACCCGTCAGCGCGTGAAGGATCCGGCGGTGGCCGAACTCCTGACCTCGCAGGACTATCCCATCCTCACCAAGCGGCTCTGCGCCGACACCAACTACTACGAAACCTACAACCGCGACAACGTGAAGCTGGTCTCCATCAAAGGCTCGCGCATCGAGAAACTCACGCCCAAGGGGCTGGTGGTGCACGGTGAGGAATACGAAGTCGACAGCATCATCTTTGCCACGGGTTTTGACGCCGTCACCGGCGCGGTGAGCAATATCGAAGTGCGTGGGGTGAACGGTGAAAACCTGCAAGACCACTGGGAAGGCGCGCCACGGGCCTACCTCGGTCTGATGAGCAACGGCTTCCCCAATTTGTTCTTCCTCGACGGCCCCTGTGCCAACGGCGCCTTGGTGAGCCCGATGTTGCTGTCGGAATATCAGGTGGAGTGGGTGGACCGCTGCCTGGGTTTCCTCGGCACCGCGCCGGAAGTCACCATCGACGCCAAGCTCGACGCCGAAAATGCCTGGATGACGCACATGGACGAGGTGGGCAAGCACACCCTCATGCACATGGCGAACAGCTGGTACATGGGCGCAAACATTCCGGGCAAGCCGCGCGCGCTGTTGTCCTACCTCGGCGGTTTGGCCGCCTATCGGGAGCAATGCCGGGCGGGTGAAGCCAACGGCTATCAGCAGTTTGCGGTGAGTCGCTAGCCTGCCCCGTACTGCAGCGGGCGGGGAGAATCACCCGCCCGCTTCAGAACACCGTGCGCGCCGGCGTGGCCTCGGCGCTGAGGCTAAATTGCTCCTCGCCCATCAGCGATCGCCACACGGCGATGCCCGCTTCGAAATCGAGTTCGATATGCGCCGGCACCGGGCCAATCTGGCGGCCGGGATTAAACACCCAGGTCTTGCCAATGCGATCCGCCCAGGCCCCGGCGGGTTTGAACGGCGGTTCGTGCACGTGCCCGGTCAGTACGACATCTGGATGGAAGCGCTCGATCCAGCCGCCGATGTCGGCGTCGCCGTAGTGCCGACGGCCGGTCCAGCAGGTGGGCGAACCCAGCGGCGGCCAGTGATATAGCCAGATCCAGCGCGCCGGCCGCAGGGCCGCCGCCGCCGCGAGCTGCTGCTCTACCGCCTCGCGCCCAATCGGGCCGTCCCACCAGGGGCAGATCGTCACCAGCGTGTCGCCTAGCCACAGCGCGCTGCCGTCGCAGGGCACGCCGTCGCGTTTCGCGTCCGCCAGCCACAGCGCGGACTGCTCGCCGTTGGCATCGGGACCGGTGAGGTCGTGATTGCCCGAGCCCACCGCCACCCGTCCGGCAGCGTGGAGCAGGGCGAGATATTTCAGTACCACCACCGACTGCGCGTGGAGCGGCACCGGTGAGCTGATATCCAGCAGATCGCCCGCCAGCGCCACCAGATCGAACTGCGGGGCCACGCGCACCACCCAGTCGAACTGGGGCAGGGAATAGTGCAGATCGGAGACCAGTAGCAGGCGCATGCGAAGGTCTTGCGGGTGGCGTGCCCGGATCCTAATCCACCCGGGTCACGAAAGCCTGCGCCAAGCGGCCGGAAATATTGCATCCCCGGACGCCGCCGTTAGACAATCGGCCACCTTCTAACCCACTCGCATGAGGCTCGATCATGAACGCTCCCACTACGCCCGCCGCCTTCGCCTCTGGCTACAAGACCGACAACATCGAATGGATGCGCATCAAGGGTTCGCCGCGCTTCGATTACCCCATCGATTACTGGGTTGCGGTGCTGGGCGTGCAGCCGGAAACCGGCCAGATCGACTTTCTCTCCAAGTGGGAACCGAACGCCTACTGCCACTACCACCGCCACCTGGGTTCCACCACGCTGCTGGTGCTGGAAGGCGAGCATCACGTGGTAGAGAAAACCGCCACCGAAACCGTCCATAAAGTCCGCACGCCTGGCTTCTTCGCCCGCAACCCGGGCGGCGACGTCCACATGGAATACGGCGGCCCGCAGGGCGCGGTGGTGTTTTTCAGCATTCAGGCCGTGGAAGACGGCAAGCTGTTTGATGTCATGGACGCCGCCGGCAACGTGCTGGTGACCGCCACCATCGACGACTTCCTGACCGGTAAGCTCAAAGGCTGATCAGCGCTTGAGCAGGGTGCCCGGCGCTAGCCTAGCCGGGCGTCCGCCACAAACAGAAAATTGTTGATATACCGGCCGGTGCTCGCGCGCTGGCTGGGCCAGTCCGCCAGTTCGTTCACCCCCTGCCAGCGGTTCGCATCCAGAAACAAACCGCGATAGCCCAGACCCGCCAACTGCGTAACCACCCGCGTCAAACAGCCCGGGTTGTGACGCTCCTCCAGTTCCAGTAACAGCGCCGGCTTTTGCGTGCTGATGGTCTGCCAAGCGCCGGCCAGCACTTTCTCTTCGTGGCCTTCCACGTCGACCTTGATGAAATCCACCTCGGTGAAGCCGTAATCGTCGAGCCGTTTGAGCGGGGTGGTGAACTGCGCCATCGGCGTGTGGTCGTCTGGTCGATCGAGGCAACCGCCCGGATCGTTCAGCCCGCCCCGGCGATGAAACGGCACATGCAACACGGCTTCGCCGGCGCTATCCGACAACGCGCCCTCATGCACCGTCACCTTGCCGAGCCCGGCGGCGCGCAGTTTGGCGACCAGCTGCGGATTGGGCTCAAAGGCCTCCACCGCGCGGGCGTAGCGAGCAAGCCAGTAGGTGTACACGCCGCGATTGGCCCCGCAGTCGATCGCGCGTCGGGCCGGCCCCAGCATCTCGCGCACCCAGTGGAATTCGGGGTCGCCACGGCGACGGATGCGGTGCGCGCGCAGGCTTAAGCGCAGTCTTTCCAGCGGGTTCATCAACGGCATGAGGCACTCATTCATCGAACAACAGGCCGCATGGTGCGGGGCGCGCGCTGATGGCTCAAGTGCTCTGCGGCGGTAGTACACTGGCAGCCCCGTTGCGAAGCCTTTTTCATCATGCTGCTAGCCCGTCTGCGCTTCCTGCCTTTGGCGTTCCTACTCTCGGCTTGTGCCGCGCCGCTGCTGTTGATGCCGAGCCAGCGCGATTTGATGTGGGCGCTGTTAACGCCGCTGGTGGGCTTCGATCCGAACAAGGTGAATCTCTTCGAGCAGCCGGTGATCAAGCAGCGCATGACCGCGCTGCTGGGCAGCCATTACGAGGACACCATGCAGCTGCTGCGCACGGCCGACCAGCTGCAGAAGGAAGGTCCGTTGTTTTTTGTGGTCTCGCGCTACACGCCGATTCCTGATATCGCCCAACAGGCGGGCCTGGTGTGGAACGCAGACACCGACCGCCTCGCGGCGGTGATTCGCCACGGCGACCGCAGCGAAATTTTGACTGAAGCCGTACAGGGCGCGGTGAGCGCAGCCGCGCCGCAGTGGCCGGCGGCGATTGCCCCTTGGGCGGCAAGCGCGCCGTGAGCGTGAAGACCATTGAGCGGGTTTGAATGAGCAATAACTGGAACGACTACACCGGCCTTGATTACTTCAAGGCCATGATTGCCGGCGAGACGCCGCACGCGCGCATGGCGAGCCAAATTCCGATGCGCTGCGTGGCCGCCGAGCATGGGTTTCTGCGCTTCATCGCCCGCGCCGGCGCGCAGCACACCAATCCCTTCGGCCCGGTGCACGGGGGCTTCGCCGCCACCGTGCTCGATTCCGCCGGCGCCTGCGCGGTGCACACCACGGTAGAGCAGGGCGTGGGCTCCACCACTATCGATCTGCACGTGAAGTACTTCCGTCCGGTGCCTCAGGACGTCGACCTCATCGCCGATGCGCGCGTCACCAATGTTTCGAAGCGCCTCGGCGTGGCGGACTGCACGCTCACCGACGACACCGGCAAGCTGTACGCGCAGG
>CANFVX010000284.1 GCA_947450495.1 Gammaproteobacteria bacterium | reverse complement strand
GCCTTTGGCCTTCGCAGCGGCCACCTGATTTTTCAGCACCAGGCGCGTATCGAAGGGATACGGCTTGCCGTTCACCCGACCATCGCAAACGATGCGCGCGTAGCCCGGCTGCCAGGGCACGAGCGAGAGCGTGTCCAGATCGCCCACCGCCAGATAGTCAGCCGAATGCGGCCCCATGCCGAAGCCCCACACCGCGAAACCGGCGAAGCCGGCACCCGCGGTGAGGATGTCTTCAAAGTGCGACACCGGCACCGACTTGGTCTTGGCCACCCCGTGGATGTCGACAAACTGGGCCAGCACGTAGCGGACTTTGTTGTCCTTCAGAAATTTTTGCGCTTGCTTGAGATTCATGTGGTGCGTGCGTCCCTTGGCAGTGAAATAAAAACCTTTACGGTCGTGCGTCGAGGTAATCGAGATAACCCATCAGGCCACCGCCAACGGCGAGCACGCGTGCCAGGAGGGCGGCGCCCATCCAAGGCCCTTCAGCCGGCGCGCACAGCACGCGGAAGCCCGCGGGTTCACGCCGAAGCACGGCGTCGATGCCGCAAATCTGGGTGGGGAAGCAGGCGGTGGCCGTGGTCGCGCCGCTGTCGGCCGTCGCAATCTCATGAATGAGCGGCAATGCTCCGGGTCCACCCACCGCGAACTCGGCGTATTCGGTGGTCAGTAGCAAGGTATCGGTGAGGAGCGTGAAGTAGGGCAACTCGGCCGGGGTCGCGGGTAAGGCCGAGACCAGAAACTGGCGCGGCGCGGTCTGGGCGATCTCGCACTGTGCGTGGGTCGTGATGCCAAACAACGACGGCGCGACCAAGCCCGAGCTTTCCAGCGAACCCTTGGCCGAACCGCCAATGAGCAGCGTGCGCGCGACTGGCGTGAGTTCGGTGAGCCAAGGCCGCTCGGTGCTTGGCCGGGCCAGACGCAGCCCGGTGCTCATCCCGGCCATGGCGCCGATCTCGGCACCCGCCTCGCGGTAGGCGTTGATTAAGGCGGCGCTACGCAGACTGCTCATACCGATGCCTCCGTCAGCCGCAGATTGTCGGGATCGTAGAAGGGCATGGCGCTGCGCTCTGCGCGGACCATTTTTCCGCCACCGATGCGAATCTGAAATTCAGTCGCTGCCATGCTCGCGCCCTCAAGCACCGCAATCCCGACCGTGTGTTTCAGCGTTGGACTGTAGGCGACGCTGGTGACGCGGCCGGCGATGCGGCCCTCGTCGATCACCAGATGACATTCTTCGATGGGACGGGCGGCGTCGCTGTGCTCGGTGACGAATCCAACCACCTGTCGCAGAGGGTTCTGTTGCAGGAGTTCGCAGGCAGCGCGCCCCATAAACTGCGGTTTATCCATTTTGACCAGCGACGCGAGCGGCGTTTCGAAAGGATTCATCACGCCGTCGGTGTCGAGTCCCACAATCATGTGGCCCTTCTCGAGACGCAGCAGACGCTGGGTATCCACGCCGAAAGGACGCGCTTCAAAGCTTGGTGCACGCTCCAATAGCGCGGCCCACAGGGCCGGCACCTTCGAGTACGGCAAATGCACCTCGAATGCACTTTCGCCCACGAAGCCCACGCGCATGATGCGGGCGGGAGCATCGAGCACCTGTCCGATGCGCACTTCCGGAAACGGGAAGGCGGCCAGCGAAAGGTCGACATCGGTAAAGGGCTGCAGGAGTTCGCGGGCGTGAGGTCCCGCCACGTTGACAGCGCCCCAATGCCGCGTGAGGTCGACGACCGTGACGTCGAGGCCGGCCAGCGCCGCGAGCTGGTTCATTTCGCGGCAGGTGGCGACCACGTGGCCGGTGCCAGCGGTCACGTAGTAGTGATGCGTGCCAAGGCGCGCGGCGATGCCGTCGTCCGCGATAATGCCGCGCTGGTCGAGCGCCATCACCACGCGGGTCACACCGACCGGCGCCCGCGACAGGCGCGAAGTGTAGACCAACTCCAGCAGGGCGCCCGCGTCTGGCCCGTACACTTCAATCTTGCCCAGCGTGGACACGTCGATGAAGCCGGCGCGCTCGCGCACGGCCTGATATTCCTCGCGGATGGCGGTGTTGGCGTCTTTCGCCCGGTAATGTCGCGGCCGCAGCCACACGCCGACCTCGGTCCAGCTGGCACCGAGCGCGTTGTGAGCGTCGGTCAGCGGCGTCTCGGCGTGGAAACGCCAGCGCGGTCCGGCCAGCACGCCCATCGGTACCGGATGGAAAAACGGTCGCGGGGTGGTGTGACCTACGGCACCCACCGGCTGGCCGAGTTCGCGGGCGAGGAAACGCGCCGCGTTAACGTTGGAATGCTTGCCCTGACTCGGGCCCATGCCGTTCGTGGTGTAGCGCTTCATCAGCTCAACGCCATCAAAGCCTTCCCGGACACTGGTGCGCAGGTCGGCGAGCTGGAGGTCTTCGTCGAAGTCGACGAAATTTTTGCGCTTGGGGTGTTCGACGAGCGGCAAGGGATGCGAACGGCGGACAGTGTCTGCCACCGGGCGCGCGTGCGCTGCCGATTCAATGCCCAGCACGCTAAGCGCTTCCGTCGCGGCGGCCCGACCATCGGCGACGCGGGCCTCAAACTCGTGCTGGCCGTTAACGCGACCCGCCGCGAAGACCGTCGCCGGCAGCTTGCTCGGCCGCAACTGGCCCAGCGCTTCATCAAACTCGAACTTGCCGCCTGCCTGCGCGAGCAGTTGCGCGGCCGGCGCCCAGCCCACGCTCATCAAGAGCCCGTCGCAGGCGATTTGCTGGCCCGGCGCATCACCCGCCGCGCCGGCGGCGTTGAGCGTTACCGCGCTCAAGACACCGGCGGTGGCATGGGCGGCAGCAACCTGGGTGTTGGCTAGGATCTTGATGCCCGCCTCGGCGCAGGCCGCTGCGGCCGGCCCGCGCGCCTCGGGGTCTTCAAGATCCGCGATGGCGGCAATCGAAATGCCCGCTTCCCGCAGCGCCAGCGCCGCCTCGTAGGCCTCCGTATTGGCCGCCAGAATCACCGCATTTCGGCAGGGCGCCACGCCAAAACAGGTCACCAGCCGCTGCGCCGCAGAGGCCAGCATCACGCCGGGCAAATCGTTGTTGTGGAAGACGGCCGGCTGCGCCATGGCACCGGTCGCGATAATGACCGTGCGAGCGATCACGATGCTCATCCGCTCGGCCTGAATGACCGGCACCGTGCCATCCGCGTAATAGCCGGCCGCATAGGCGCCCGTGAGCGTGGTGAGACCCCATGCAGCGGAGAGCTGGGCCAGCGTGTCGTCGCGCCAGGCTTGCGCGCCGGTGTCGCGGGATTCGAGATTCAAGCTGCCGCCAAGCCGGGCATGTTCGTCCACAAGTACCACGCGCTGGCCGGCGGCCAGCAAGGTTTGCGCGGCGGCGAGCCCGGCGGCGCCACCGCCAACCACCAGCGCATCACACACCAGACGCCGGCTCACGCCGCGCGTGGTGGGAAAAGTTTCAGCGATACGACCCAAACCGCTCAGGCGTCGAATCAGGCGCTCCCACATCGGGAAGGCAATGGCCGGCCGGTAGAAGGTTTTGTAGTAGAAACCGGTGGGCAGAAAGGCGGCGATTTTCTCGATAAAGCGCGCGCGGTCTTTCTCTAGCCCGCCGAAAGTGTTCACGGCTTTGTAGCGTTCGCCTTCCACCACCGGCTCAACGTCGCCCCGGATGTTGATGCGGGTGCTGGTCTCCAGCAGCGCGTTCACGTCGTGGTTAGCGAAGGACATCACGCCGCGCGGCCGGTGGTACTTGAAGCTCCGTCCCAGCGTGGTCTGGCCGTTCGCGAGCAGCGCACTGGTGATGGTGTCCCCAGCGCAAGCCCGGTATTGCCGGCCTTCAAATTCGAAGTGGAAAGTCTGGTTCCGGTCGATCCACTCGCCGGTGCGCGCGGGCAATCTATACGCCGTCATCGGTACTCACTCTGGTCGCCAGTTCAATGCTGTGGACCACATCCGTGGCGGTATCCCGCTGAAACAAAAACCACAGCCGGGACGGCTTGTGGTACCACCATTCCCGCTTCACCCGGGCGGTGGCGTCGCCGAAGAACAGGGCTTCGCGGGCCGCATCCTGATCCGTCATCTGCACGATGGCGATCATGCCGCCACTGCAGATGAACTCCTGCGCCGGCCGACGACCAATAATCGGGCAATCAAAATGTTTCATGGCGTTTAGTGCCCCACCGCTGCCGCGCCCTTCTCACCCATCATGGCCAGACGCTTGAAGCGGTCCATGCCGAAGGCTTCGATGAGGCGGTGATTGGTATCGTGCGCGACGGTGTAGGCCATGGTTTCTCCGCAGACCGGCGTGGCTTTGAAGCCCCAGGTGCCCCAGCCCGCGTCGAGGTAGAAGCCGCCCACTTCGGTCTTGCCCATGACGGGCGCGAAGTCTGGCGTCATGTCTGCCATGCCGGCCCACTGACGCACAATCTTGACCCCGGCCAGGAACGGGAACAGGTCGAGCATCTGGTCGGCGAGTGAAGTCACGAATTCGAGCGAGGAACGAGTGGAATGGAGTTCTGCGGGATCAACCGCCGCCCCCATCACCAGTTCGCCGCGCGCGGTCTGGCTCACATAAACATGCAGCGTGCCGGAGACGATGATGGTGTCCAGCCAGGCCTTCATGGGTTCGGACACGCAGGCCTGCAGCGGCACGATATCCACCGGGCTCTTCAAGCCTGCCATCTTCAGCAAGGTTGGGGTGGAACCCGCCACTGCCGACACCACCTTGCCGGTCTTGATGCGACCGCGCGTGGTATTGACGGCCACCACCCGGCCGCTTTCGATTTCGATGCCGGTGCAGTCGGTGTGCTGAAAAATCTCCACCCCCATC
>CANFVX010000283.1 GCA_947450495.1 Gammaproteobacteria bacterium | reverse complement strand
GGCCGCGCCGTCGTGAATCATGCGGCGCAGGGTGTCGTCCATGGACACCAGTTCGTAGATGGCCACGCGGCCGCGATAGCCCAGACGCTTGCAGGCATCGCAGCCCACCGCCGCGTGAATGTGCTCGCCGGGTTCCAGCCCCAGCCATGCGCGGGTGGCGGCCTCGGGTTCGCAGGCCACGCGACAGTGCGTGCATAAGCGACGGACCAGCCGCTGCGCCAGCACGCCCACCAGACTGGACGACAGCAAAAATGGTTCCGTACCCATGTCGCGCAATCGGGTCACCGCGCCAATCGCGGTATTGGTGTGGAGCGTAGAGAGCACGAGATGGCCGGTGAGACTGGCCTGAATCGCGATTTGCGCGGTTTCCAGATCGCGGATTTCGCCGACCATCACGACGTCCGGATCCTGACGAAGAATCGCCCGCAGTCCGCGCGCGAAGGTCATGTCAACCTTCATGTTGACCTGGGTCTGCGCGATGCCATCGATGAGATATTCGATCGGATCTTCTACCGTCATGATGTTGCGGCTGCGGTCGTTAAGCCGCGACAGCGCCGCATAAAGCGTGGTGGTTTTGCCAGAACCCGTGGGGCCGGTCACCAGAAAAATGCCGTGCGGGCGGTGAATGATCGCGTCGAGCCGCGTGGTGGTGTCCGCGTCCATGCCGATCTGCTCGAGTTGGAGTCGCCCGGCCTGTTTGTCGAGCAAGCGCAACACCACGCGCTCGCCATGCCCGCAGGGAATCGTCGAGACGCGCACGTCGACAGGACGATTGGCCACCTTGAGTGAAATACGACCATCCTGCGGGAGCCGTTTCTCGGCGATGTCGAGTTTGGACATGATCTTGATGCGCGAGACGACCAGCGGCGCAATCGCCACCGGCGGCTGCATGATTTCGCGCATCACGCCGTCCACGCGCAGGCGGATCGCCAGTCGCGTTTCAAAGGGTTCGATGTGGATGTCGGAGGCGCCCTCGACGATCGCCTCGCCAAGAAGCGCGTTGATGAGTCGGATGATTGGCGCGTCGTCGGCGCTTTCGAGCAAGTCGGCAGGCTCGTTCAGTTCGTTGGCGAGCGCTGCCAAGTCCAGCGCGCCGTGCAAATCGGCCATCATTTCTTCGGAGCGGGAGGCGTCTTGCTCGTAGGCGCTTTGCAGGCGCCGATCAAAGTCGGCGCCCGTATAACGCTCAAATCTCACAACGCCCGCGATCGTGCGCTGCAGTTCCTGCAGCACCACGGGGGGCGTGTCGTGCGTGTAGAGCACCACGGCGGCGCCATCGCTCGCGGCGTCCACCAGAACGCCGTGGCGTTTGGCGAACGCGAAGGGCACGTTCACTCGAGAATGCCCTCAGGCAGCACGGCACCGCGCTGGGGCAGCAGGAGTTCGGTGCGGTCGCCGTTTTGTTGCTGCTGCTTGACGCGGATGTCTTCGTAACGCTCGCGACTAAGCGACGCGGCGCCTGCCCGGTCACGCACGATCTGCGGCCGCAGAAACACCATCAGATTCGTTTTGCTACTGCTGCGTCGCGCGTTCTTGAACAGATTGCCCAACACCGGGATATCGCCGAGCACCGGAATCTTGTCGCGATTGGCCCGCGCATCGTCGCCAATCAAACCGCCCAGCACCACAATCGAACCGTTATCCACCTGCACACTGGTTTTAATGGAACGCTTGTTGGTGATGATGTCGGCGCCGCGGGTGCTTTCATCGACGCTCGAGACTTCCTGCTCGATGTCCATCGTGACCGTGTTGCCTTCGTTAATTTGCGGCTTCACGCGCAGCTTGATACCCACGTCCTGACGCTGAATGGTCTGAAAGGGGTTGTCCGGTGTGGTCGCGTTATTGGTGAACTGGCCGGTGACAAAGGGCACGTTTTGACCCACGACGATTTCGGCTTCGGCGTTATCCAGCGTCATCAGGCTGGGCGTGGAGAGCACGTTGGTCGCGTTGTCGCCGGAGAGCACGCGCACCAGCGTTCTCAAGTCGCCCCCCGCAAAATAGCCCAGCGTTAGTCCGCCCAGAAACTGCCCGGCATCTGAGGCCGAAAAGGGCGAATCGATGGCGCCCGACGCCTTGCCTGCGAAGTTCGTGGCGCCCAGCACGCCGGTGTTCGGCAGACTGGTTTTCCATTGCACGCCGAGCTCGTCGGTCTTGCTGCTGGAGACTTCGGCAATGATGCCTTCCACCAGCACCTGTGCGCGACGGACATCAATTTGCGTGATCACGGCCATCACCTTTTTCACGTCCCGCGGCGGACCCTGCACGATGAGCGAATTGGTGATTTCATCCGCGGTGATCCTGACCACACCGAGCGCCCCGGCGTTTTGTGCGCCGGGCAAGCCGCCACCGCCACCACCGGTTTGCGGACGGCTGTTGCTGAGCGCCGGCGCGCCCATCGACTGAGAACTCTCCTGCTTCGATAAACCGCGGCTTTCGCTGCGCGGTGCCGACGCCTGCCCGGTGGCCGCTTCTTGCAGGGTGTCGCTGATGTCCCGGGCATTCGCATAGCGCAGCGGCACCACGCGAATCACGTTGTTTTCGCTCTGCGGTCCATCAAGATTCGCGATGATGCTCCGGTAGCGGAGTTTGCTCTGCGGGGTGCCCGCGACCAACACGCTGTTGGTTCGGTCGTCCGCCGCAAAGGCCGTCACGCTGCCCGCCGCGGGCGGCGCGGCGCCTTGGGTTTTCGTCACAAGGCCGTCGAGAATGGTGACGATTTCCGTCGCCACTGCGTTCTGGAGGTGGATGACATCCACCCCGGCGGTGTTGTCCACATCGAGCTTGCTCACAATTTGCAGCATGCGCTCAACGTTTGAGGCCGTATCGGCAATCACCAGCACATTGGTGCCGGCCGTGGCGGCCATATGGGAGTCTTGCGGGAGCAGCGGGCGTAACACGGGTACCAGTTCGGCCGCCGACACAAAGTGCACGGGAATCACGCCGGTGACGATGTCTTCACCCCTGCGCATGCTGCCCGGGGATATCGTGGGGGTGTCGTCTTGCTTGGCCAGCATTTCGGGAATGATGGTGGTCATGCCGTCTTTGGCGACCGCTGTAAAACCGTGCACTTTGAGGATGGAAAGGAACACCTGGTAGAGGTCGTCCGGATCCGTGGGGGCCGCCGAAACCACGGTCACTTTGCCCTGCACGCGCGGGTCAATCACGAAGTTGCGCTTGGTGAGTTCTGAAACGGCGCCGATGAAGGAACGAATGTCGGCGTCCTTAAAATTCAGCGTGAGTGATTTTTCAACCTTGGCGCCAGGGCCTGACTGAGGGTCTGGTAGCGGTAACGGCGGCAGGGTGGAGGTCGCTTCCGCGACGGGCGGGACGGTTGGGTCGTCGTCAGCGATGTTGGGTTCGCTTTCAGCAGCCCGCATGAGGCCGAAGATAAATGCCGCCACGACCGCTGTTTTGTTGAATCGAAACACGCTTGGGATCTCCGGAAGTCGTCGCAATACGAGCCATCTTGCAGTGCGGCGGATAATACACGAGCGAAACAAAATGATTGGTGGCGCTCGAAATATCGCGGGTTCTAAGGGGGCGGCTCAAAAATGGGACCCGCTGTGCCGCGGGCCAGCGCTGCCTGCTTTGCGCGGGCAATGCGCTCCTTGAGTGAGTTCCCGTTCTTGATGCGATTTGGTCGCGCGGGAGGGTTGGCCGGTAGTGGAGGGGGAAGGGCCTGGTCTTCGATTGCTTGTGGGTTCGTGAGTACGGGCACATTCTGGGTGTCGCTTGGGGTTGAACTCCCGGAGAGATCGTCCGGCTCTGGGAGGTCCAGTGATTCAAGTTGACCGTTGCGGGACAAAACTACCTGACGGGCCCCTATGGAGACAATCTGCGCCCCATCTGGCATCTGGTCGCCCTGAGCGTAGGCGTGTTCGGCAGAATCTGATGAACCTATCAAGGCGCGACGAGGGCTGAAGGTTGGGCTCGCGATAGTGCCTGTGAGTTGATAGGACGCGGCTGATTTCGGCAAGCGGGTTTTAGTCGTTTCTGGCATGTTTGGTGCGGCGACGGACACTGCGTTGGCCATTCCGAAAAGAGGCAAGGCGAGCGCGTCGAATCGCGGCGATTGATTGGTAACAACTTCTGCGTTCATTTCAGGCACGGCGGCGAGCTTGTGCAGTCGCTGATGCGCTTGTTCGGAGTCATAGAACGCAACGCCTGCGCCAAATGCGACGCTAACGCAGAGTGATGCAAGGTAGGGTCGGACCATACGGAATTAGGGCGCTCGGGAGCTGAAACCAGTCGCTTACCTTAGCCTCGAGCAGGATTGAATAGCCAGCATTCCATGAGCGGGCACGGCGAACTTAATCGCATGGGCTTTGGATCAAAATTCGCTCGCGTCAAATTGACATGTTCTGGTCATAAACGACCGATACATTTCACCCACGAACTAGCGCCTCACCGTGTGTCTGCGGCGGCTCAGGTAGCGCAAGTCATAAAACCTTAACACCCTGTTCGCTCGGGAGACACATAGGACGGGAACAATGCTCGCCGCACGAGAGGCGAACGCAGGTCTGGAGGGGAATGCCTCTGACGTTGGTTCGGCGCTCCGTGGGAGATTTGATACCCAGACTTAGGAGTTAAGGCAGATGAAATTCTCGCTCAAATTAAAAAGCGTCGCGGCTGCAATCGGCCTGTTGGCCATCGCGCAATCAGCCAACGCTGCTTTGTTAGTTAACGATCCCAACACCGGCAATAGCGATTTCGTGTTCTTCGCGATCGCCGACATTTTTGATGGCACCAACAACGGCAGCGCCGGTTACGCCGTCACCCTCAACAAGCGTCTCGATGACATCACCAACGTTACGCCGAATC
>CANFVX010000282.1 GCA_947450495.1 Gammaproteobacteria bacterium | reverse complement strand
GGTTTCGGGCAGGGCGCGGACGCGCTGGTGATCGAAACCACGCCGCATCTCGCCGCCTTGCAGAGCTCCCGCGGCCCGGCGCGCTACATCGCCGCCAAGCGGGTGGTCGAGAACTACACGATGTTCCTCTCGCTCCGCGAGCGGATTGAATTCGATTTCGGGATGCGCGCCGAGCGCGATAACCGCACTTCGCAATCGGCGTTTTACCGCCGTCGACAGGACATCACCGGCATGGTGGGTGGCCGTTGCAGTGCGTGTAATACGCTGCAATATCCGCGCAGCCAGGTGTGCGTGAAGTGCGGGGAGATGGACACGCAGCAGCCGGAGAGCCTGTCCGATCTGCTCGGGCGGGTGAAGTCGTATACCGAAGACTGGCTGGCCTTTACGCCCTTGCCGCCGTACATCTACGGCAACGTGGAGTTTCCTGACGGCGCCAACTGCATGCTGGAATTCACCGACTTCGCGCCCGGCGCGGTGCAGGTCGGCAGCGAAGTGCGGATGGTCTTCCGCATCAAGGATTTCGATACGCGCCGTAACTTTCGGCGTTATTTCTGGAAGCCGGCGCCCCTGCTGGCCCATTGAACCCATTAAGAGGAATTCACCATGGCCAAGGGTATCAAGGACAAGGTCGCCATTATCGGCATGGGCTGTTCGCGGTTTGGCGAGCGCTGGGACTGCGGGCCGGAGGAACTCATTCTCGAAGCCTTCAAAGAAGCGTTGGCCGACGCCGGCATTGCGCGTGAAGACATTGAAATGGCCTGGCTGGGCCTGTTCTATCAGGAACAAAGCACGGGCAAGTCGGCACTGCCGCTGGCCTTAAGCCTGCGCCTGCCGAATATCCCGGTGACGCGCGTTGAGAATATGTGCGCCACCGGCACCGAAGCCTTGCGCGGCGCGGTCTACGCGGTAGCGGCGGGGGCTTGTGATATCGCGCTCGCGGTGGGCGTGGAAAAACTGAAAGACACCGGCTACGCCGGCTTGCCGGAGCGCACCAAGGGCACGTTCGACGACCTCTGGCTGCCCAACGCCACTGCGCCCGGCGCGTTCGCCCAGTTGGCCAGCGCCTACGCCGCCAAACACAAGATTCCGATGGAAGATCTCAAACGCGCAATGGCGCATGTGTCGGTGAAAAGCCACGACAACGGCGTGCTCAACCCCAAAGCGCATCTGCGCAAGCGCATCACCGAAGAAGAAGCACTCAAAGCCTCCACCGTGGCCTATCCGCTCGGCTTGCTCGACTGCTGCGGCGTGAGCGATGGCGCGGCCTGCGCGATAGTGACCACCGTGGAGAAAGCCCGCGAGATGGGCTTCACCGATGTGGTGACCGTGAAAGCCATGCAGCTCGCGCCGAGCAATGGCTACGAGATGTCGAATACCGGTTGGGACGGCTCTTATTTTCTCACCACTCGCGTGGCCGCACAGAAGGCGTATCAGGAAGCGGGCATCACCAATCCGCGCGAAGAAATCAGCATGATGGAAGTGCACGACTGCTTCTCCGTCACCGAACTGGTGGTGATGGAAGACCTCGGCGTGTCGCCTGAAGGTGGCGCGAGCAAAGACATTCTCGACGGCGTGTTCGACCGCGACGGCAAGGTGCCGTGTCAGGTCGATGGCGGGCTGAAATGCTTTGGCCACCCGATTGGCGCCACCGGCCTGCGCATGGCGTATGAAATGTACCTGCAGCTGCTGGGTCGCGCCGGCGACCGCCAGATTAGCAATCCGACGATTGGCCTGACCCACAATCTGGGCGGTCATCCGTTCCGCAATGTGGCGAGCGTGTCGCTGTTCGGTCTGCACGCCACCTGATCATCAGCCCCGAATTATTCAACCCGGCGCAGGGGTGTCCCTGCGGCATCGTTACGGAGTTCATCCCATGCAAGGCTATCGTTCCTCCTGGCTCACCGCCGAACACGACCTCTATCGCGACAACGTGCGTCGCTTCGTTGAAACCGAATTCGTGCCGGCGCGTGAGCGATGGATCGAACAAGGACATTCCGATCCGAGCGCCTGGCGTCAGGCCGGTGAGGCGGGTCTGCTGTGCCCGGACATCCCCACCGAGTACGGCGGTGGCGGGGCTGATTTTGGCTTTGACGCCATCGTCTACGAGGAACTGGGCCGGGCCTGTGTGTCGGGTTTTGGCTGCGCAATCCAGAGCATCGTGGCGCATTACTTCATGGCCTACGCCACCGAAGAGCAAAAGCAGAAGTACCTGCCGCGGATGGCGAGCGGCGACATCATCACCTCGATTGCGATGACCGAGCCCGGCACCGGATCGGATTTGCAGGCGGTGAAAACCCGCGCCGTGCGTGACGGCGACCACTACGTGGTGAACGGCTCCAAGACCTTCATCACCAACGGCTACAACGCCAACCTCATCGTGCTGGTGTGTAAAACCAATCCGGCCGAACGCGCCAAGGGGATTTCCCTGCTGCTGGTCGAAACCGATGGGCTGGACGGTTTTCGGCGCGGCAAGCCGCTGAAAAAAATCGGCATGAAGGCGCAGGACACCAGCGAACTCTTTTTTGACGATTGCCGCGTGCCGGTGGGCAATGTGCTGGGCGGCGTGGAAGGGCAGGGCTTCTACCAACTGATGAGCCAGCTTGGCCGCGAGCGCCTGATGATTGGCCTGCAATCCGTCACGGCGATGGAAAGCGCCGTGCATCACACGCTGGAGTATGTGCGTCAGCGCGAGGCCTTCGGCCAGAAGCTGTTTGATTTCCAGAACACCCGCTTCACGCTGGTGGAATGCGCGACCGAAGCCCACATCGCACGCGTGTTCGTGGACGACTGCATTACCCGGCTCATTGAAGGCAAGCTCGATTCGGCCACGGCTTCCATGGCCAAGTACTGGTGCTCGGAGAAAGCGCAGGAAGCGATTCACCGCTGCCTGCAGTTGCACGGCGGCTACGGCTACATCATGGATTACCCCATCGCGCATTACTTCGCCGACAACCGTGTGTCGATGATCTATGGCGGCAGCAACGAAATCATGAAGGAACTGATTGCTCGCTCACTGTAAGGCGCCACCGATGAGTTCCAATTTATTTGCGGCGTTTGCCGCCCACTTTCCGGGCGAGCTCGACTCGACCTTGCTGGAATTGCCGGGCGGAGCGCGCCTGAGTTACGCCGACATGCTCGCCGGCAGCGGTCGCTTGGCGACGCTGCTAACGGCACTCGGGCTGAACCGGGGCGACCGCGTCAGCGTGCAGGCCGAAAAGAGCGTGAACTTCCTGCTGCTCTATCTGGCGTGTTTGCGCGGCGGGTTTGCATTCCATCCGCTCAATCCGGGCTACACGCCGGCGGAACTTCAGTACTTTCTGGAGAATGCCGAGCCGGCGCTGTTTGTGGGCGATCCGGCGGCGAGCGCGGCGCTGGCGCTGGCCGAGACCCTGAACATCCCGCACCGCTACACCATGGATGCCTTGGGCGAGGGCAGTTTGGCGGCGGCGGCGGAGTCGCTGTCCGGTGAGTTTGAGACGGTGGCGGTCGCGCCGGACGATATGGCGGCCTTGCTGTATTCCTCCGGCACCACGGGCCGACCCAAAGGCATCATGCTCAGTCACGCCAATCTGGCGGCGAATGCGCGGGCCTTGGCGCAAGCCTGGGCGTTTACCCCGGACGATGTCTTGCTCCACGCCCTGCCCGTATTTCATGTGCACGGGCTCTTCATCGCGCTGGGCTGCACGCTGATGTCCGGTTCGCGCGCGGTGTGGCTGCCGCGCTTCGAGAATGCGACCGTACTGGCGGCCTTGCCCCGTTGTTCGGTGATGATGGGCGTGCCCACGTTCTACACGCGCTTGCTCGCCGATCCGGCGTTTACCGCCGACCTCACGGGCAATATTCGGGTGTTTATTTCGGGCTCGGCGCCTTTGTTGAGCGAGACTTTTGGTGCCTTTGAAGACCGCATCGGCCAACGCATTCTCGAACGCTACGGCATGACCGAAACCAGCGTCATTGCCTCCAACCCCCTGCACGGCGAACGCCGCGCCAGCGCGGTGGGGCCGACTGTGGCCGGCATGCAACTCCGTTTAGTGGACGACGCGGGCGTGCCGGTGGCCGAGGGCGACGTCGGGCACGTGCAGGTGCGCGGGGAGAGCGTGTTTCGAGGTTATTGGCGGATGCCCGAGAAGACCCGCGAAGACATCTCTCCCGAGGGTTTTTTCAATACCGGCGACGACGGCCGTCTGGATGCAGACGGCTATCTCTATCTGGTGGGGCGCTCGAAAGATCTCATCATTACCGGTGGGCTGAATGTCTATCCGAGCGAAGTGGAAGCCGTGCTCGACCGCCTGCCTCAGGTGCTGGAGTCGGCGGTGATTGCGCTGCCTCACCCGGACTTCGGTGAACAGGTGGCGGCGGTGATCGTGCCGCGCGTCGCCGGCGAGTTCGATGAAGCGCAGGCGCGGGCGGCGGTCAAAACCGAACTGGCGGGCTACAAGCTGCCCAAGTCTTATCTGCTGATCGACGCCTTGCCGCGGAACACCATGGGCAAGGTGCAGAAGAATCTGCTGCGGCAGCAATTCCAGAACGGCGGTTGAACTGGCTGCGGCCCGCCCATCGTCGCGCGGCCGCCGCTTGAACGGACGGGGATGAGCGAGCGTCGCCTGCCGTTCATGGTCGCGCTGGCGGGGCTCTGCGCGCTCACGCTGTGGCTGTATGCGCCGGGGCTTCGCGGCCCGCTGGTATTTGATGACTTTCACGCGCTAGGGAGTTTGCTCGAAGCGGACGGGCTCCCGCCCGATTGGCCGCACTGGGTGATGAGCCCTACCGGACCGCTGGGCCGGCCGGTGTCGATGCTGAGTTTCCTCGCCAACGCAAGCCT
>CANFVX010000281.1 GCA_947450495.1 Gammaproteobacteria bacterium | reverse complement strand
CAGCGCGAACGGCGATACCCAACGGCGGGCGCTTCGACAGGCTCAGCGCGAACGGTGATCCCCGGCGGTGCGCGCTTCGACAGGCTCAGCGCGAACGGTGGCCCCCGGCGGCGTGCGCTTCGACAGGCTCAGCGCGAACGGTGATAGCCAGCGGCGGGCGCTTCGACAGGCTCAGCGCGAACGGTGAACCCCGGCGGCGGGCGCGTCGACAGGCTCAGCGCGAACGGTGATTCCCAGCGGCGTGCGCTTCGACCGGCGGCGCGAGAAACAAGGGAAAGGCCGAACCCGCATGCTGCCTGCCTATCAGCCCGCATTATTTCCCGTCCCGAGTAGCTCGCACCCCCAAACCCCGTTCGTCCTGAGCTTGTCGAAGGATGAACGGGGCGAACGGTCGCGTCTGGTGGACGAACCCGGGTCGACAGGCACGCGCAGCGCGTGCCACGCGCTCCCGGCAGCGCTTAAGATGCCGGCCATCTTCCCGCTCCCGCCTGAGAGGCTTTCGTCCATGCAGAACACCGTTGAACTCGTCGAAGTCGGGCCCCGCGACGGCCTCCAAAGCCAGCCAACGCTGGTTGATACCGCCACCAAGCTCGAGTTCATTCGCCGTCTGGTCGACGCCGGCCACACCCGCATTGAAGTGGCGAGTTTCGTGAACCCCAAGCGGGTGCCCCAAATGGCCGACGCCGATGAAGTGATTGCCGGCCTGCCGCAGCGGCCGGGCGTCAACTACATCGGGCTGGTGCTGAATCAGCGCGGCTTCGAGCGCGCGATGGCAAGCCCGCTGCAGCAGATCAATTCGGTGGACGTTGCCAGCGAAACTTTCTGCCAGCGCAATCAGGGCACGACCCCGGCGGCGATGTTCGAGATGATCTCCGGCATGGCGCGCGAGGCGCAGGCAGCGCGCCGGTTTTTCGGCGTGACGATTGCGGCCGCGTTTGGCTGTCCGTTTGAAGGCCGCATCAATCCCGACCGCGTGGTGGAGATGGTGCAGCAGTATGTGGATCTGGGCGTGAGTGAAATTGCGCTGGCCGACACCATCGGGGTGGCGGTGCCCTCGCAGGTCAGCGCGATGCTTGCTCGGGTGCAGCCTCTGCTCGGCGCGATCCCCTTGCGCATGCACTTCCACAACACGCGCAATACCGGGATCGCGAACGTCTATGCCGCGGCCCAGGCCGGGGTGCGGGTGTTTGATGCCAGTTGCGGCGGGGTGGGCGGTTGCCCGTTCGCACCGGGTGCCACCGGCAATGTGGGCACCGAGGATGTGCTCTACCTGCTGGAAGGTATGGGGCTCAACAGCCGTGTGTCGCTGCCCGCCATCATCGAGACCGCGCACTGGCTCGAAGGGCCGCTGGGTGCTCGTATGCCGGCGATGGTCAGCCGCGCTTCGCCGTTTCCGCCGCTCGCCGCCAGCGCCTGATCGATTCCCGTGTCTGAATCTGCCGCGCCGCTGAGCGTGGCGCTGGTCATCACTGGCGCTTTGCTGATGGCGGCGAAAGGCGTCATCGCCAAGCTGCTCTACCACTCGGGCGTCACGCTCGAAGCCCTGCTCGTGTTGCGGGCGGTGATGGCCTTGCCCTTGATTTGGGGCTGGGCGTGGTGGCGGGGCGAGTTGCCGCGCGTGTGGCAGGCGCCGAAGGCCACGCTGGCGATTGCGATGCTGGGTGGCTTGAGCGGCTATTACCTTGGCACCTGGTGCGATTTCCGCGGCCTTGAACTGATCGACGCCAGCCTCGAGCGTGTACTGCTGTTCACCTATCCGGCGATAGTGGTGCTGGTACGCGCGCTCTGGCGGCGGCGGGCGCCGAGTGGACGGGAAGCGACCGCCGTGGTGTTGACCTGGATCGGGGTGGTGCTAGCCGTCGGTGATTTTGATCTCGCGCTGTGGCGGGCCAACGGCCACGGCGCGTTGCTGGTGTTGGCGTCGGCCGCGCTTTTCTCAGGCTATTTGTTTGCCAATGAACACGTGGGCAAGCGCATTGGCAGCGTGGGTTTTATGGTGGTGGCGGCGACCAGCGCGGCGCTGGCGCTCAGCCTGCATTTTGCGATTGCCAGCACACCGGCGGCAGTGAGCGGCTTGAGCGGGCAGCTCTTGCTCGCGCTGCTGGCGATGACCGCCTTCACCAATGTGCTCCCGCTGTTCATGATTTCGGCCAGTATTGCCCGCATCGGTGCTGCGCGCGCCGCCATCATTTCCGCCGTGGGGCCGCCCGCGACGCTGGTACTCGCGTGGTGGTGGCTGGGTGAGGCGATGGGGCTGGTGCAGCTGGCCGGCGCGCTCTGCTGTGTGGGCGGCGTGCTGGCGTTGGAAGTGGGGCGTGCGCGCGGGAAGTCGCTGGCCTAGTCGGCGGCGTCCTCGTCGTCATCCGGTTTGGCCGCCTTGCCGCTTTCCGCGTAGAGCCAAGCCATGGCGCGCCGCCAACTGTCGACCGGACGCACCGGCATGCCGGCGTAAAGACCGGGGTTGCGCAGGGATTTGGTGATGCCCGACTGACCGAGCACGGTAATGTCGTCGCCGATGTTGAGATGCCCGGCCACGCCAACCTGACCGGCCAAGGTCACGCGATCGCCCAGCCTGGTGCTGCCCGAAATCCCCACCTGCGAAACCAGCAGGCAGTGCTCGCCCGTTTTGACGTTGTGGCCGAGCATCACGAGGTTGTCGACCTTCGTACCACGCCCGACGCGCGTCTCGGTGAAGCGGCCGCGATCGATGGTGGTGTTGGCACCGACCTCAACGTCGTCCTCCAGCACCACGTTGCCGAGTTGGGGGATTTTGACGTGCTCGCCCTTGTGGGTAACGAAGCCAAAGCCGTCGCCGCCAATCGAGGCGCCCGGTTGCAGAATTACGCGCTCGCCGAGCACGCAGTCTTCGCGCACGACCGCGTGCGGATAGAGCGTGCAGTGCGCGCCGAGCACCGCGCGATCCATCACCACCACCCCGGCGTGCAGGACCGAACCCTCGCCAATGACGGCCTTCGCGCCGATCGCGACAAAGGGCCCAATCTGCACATTTGCCCCGAGGCTGGCCGAGGGATGGATGACGGCCGAGGGATGAATCAAGTCGCTGTGTGTAAAACTTGAACGCTCAAATAGCGTGGCGATGCGCGCAATGGCGTATTCCGGCGCGGCATGTTCAAGACAGGCCTTGCCTGCAATCAGCGCGCCGGGCTTCACGACAAAGGCGGGGATACTGGAGGCCGCCGCGAGGCGGGCATGCTTGCCGCTGGTCACGAAGGACAGGCGGCCCGGCAGGTTGTCGGTCACGCCGCACAGGCCTTCGATTTGCAGGCTCGCATCACCGTGCAGGGCGAGCCCGAATGTCGCTGCGATGTCGCCGAGTGTGATCACATTGCCCCCTTAGCTCCGGCGGCATGGTGACCCAAGCGCCCGGTCATTGGTATACCCTTGCGCACGCTCCCGTTTTCTCCGGAAGTTTTGATGTCTACAGCGCCCAATCGAAGCTGGCTACGCGACCCCGGTCATTTTCTCGCGCTCGGCGGGGGTAGCGGGCTCGCGCCGTTCGCCCCGGGCACCTTTGGATCGGTGGTTGGCGTTGGGCTTTATCTCGCGCTCACGCCCTTGCCGCTGATGGCTTATGTCGCGGCTACGGTGGCGCTGCTGGCGCTTGGTGTGCCGCTGTGCGGGCGCACGGCGCGCGCGCTTGGCGTGCACGACCATCCCGCGATTGTGTGGGATGAAGTGGCGGCGATGCCGGTGGTGCTGGCCGGCGTTGGGCACTCGCCCATTGGGCTCTTGCTTGGATTTGCGCTGTTTCGCCTGTTTGATATCTGGAAGCCGTGGCCGATACGCTGGGCGGACCGCTCGGTCATTGGCGGCGTTGGCATCATGCTCGACGACCTGCTGGCGGCCTTCTGTGCGGCGGGGATGCTGGCGGTGATCCGCCAGTTCTTCTATTTTTAGCCCAATTTCATGGCGAAAATCATTTGATGGCTGTTCCGGAATTGTCCGTCAACGATGTCCTCAAACGCAGCGCGCTATGCGGGCTGTTGCTGCTGGCGCCACTCGGCGCACACGCCGACATCTTCAAATACGTGGACAAATACGGCCGCGTCACGCTGACCGACCAGCCCTCGCATTCCGGTTACAAGCTGCTGGTGAAAACCTGGAAGGGCTGGAGCGAGCCCACCGGGCGCTCGATCAACTACAAACGACTGGCCGCCAATCGCAAACGGTTTAGTCAGACCATTCAGCTGGCGGCGAAAGACCGCCAAATCCCGCTGGCGCTGGTGCACGCGGTGATTACCGCCGAATCCGCCTACGACCCTGAAGCCGAGTCGCGCGCCGGTGCGGTGGGGTTGATGCAACTCATGCCCGCCACGGCAGAACGTTACGGCGTGCGCAATCGCAAGGATCCAAGCGCCAATATCGCCGGCGGCACCCAGTACCTGAAAGACCTGCTCGGGATGTTCAACAATGACATGACGCTGGCGGTCGCCGCCTACAACGCGGGTGAGAACGCGGTGCTGGAGAACGGGCGGCAGGTGCCCCCCTATGAGGAAACTCGCACCTACGTGCAGCGGGTGCTGAAGTACTACGCCGACTACAAGCGGATGAAGGAACTTTAGGAGGAGGGCGCTGGTTGCGGGGGCCGCGCCAGTTTGGCGTTATCTGAGGGGTGTGTTTCCGCTAAGGCTTTTACGGGCAGGCCAAGCTACCGGTGCTTGGTGGGGTACTGCCGCCCGACGTCGAGTCCCTGAAATGCAATTCCTGCGCTTATGCGGCGTAACCGTGTTTGAGCTTATAAGCGGCGTCTTGGTCGTTCATGGCGTGCCAGCCGTTCAGGCTTCGACAAGCTCAGCCCGAACGGTTTTGTGCAGTGGCAGTGATTCGCGGGAGGGTGAGGTGGGGCGCGGCGTAACCCTGTT
>CANFVX010000280.1 GCA_947450495.1 Gammaproteobacteria bacterium | reverse complement strand
GGTGGGCGATGTGGTGTACACCACGGACGCCAGCACGCCCTTCATTGGCAAGTTTGATCGGCTGACCGGCGCTGCGCTGGGCGGCTTTAATGTGGTGGGTGCGCCGGGTGGGATTTCCACCATCAGCTTTGACGGCGATAACTTCTGGACCAGCGACTACGCCGGTGCCAACAAGGCTTACTACGTGCAGAACGGCACGGGCATCGTGTTAAAGACGGTAACGCTTGCCAACTCCCTCGGCTTCTACGACGGCCTTGAATACTTCAAGGGCAAGCTGATTGCCAATCGCTTTGACGGTGGATTCCGCGGCGGCAATCAATACAGCGTCTACGACACCGACGGCAATCTGCTCCAAGCCAACTTCATTGATACCACCGGCCACGGCAATGGCACGGGTATCGCGTTCGATGGCACCAACTTCTATGTGTCGGATATCTTCAACGACCGCGCCACCATCTGGAGCGGCCTGGACGGCAGTTTCCTCGGTGCCTTGACGCTCATCGGCAGCGCCAATGTGATCGAAGACCTGTCCTTCGACTTCGAGAGCCGCGATGACACCTGCCGGGTGGATTGCCCGGTGCCTGAGCCGGGTTCGCTGGGCTTGCTCGGGATCGCACTGGCCGGTTGGGTGGGTGCCCGACGCAAGGCCAAACAGGCGCTCTGATTGCGCTGACGCCACGCCGGTGCAAGGCC
Organism: Gammaproteobacteria bacterium; assembly: GCA_947450495.1. Lineage (GTDB taxonomy): Bacteria > Pseudomonadota > Gammaproteobacteria. Next base: position 4,199 of record CANFVX010000280.1, on the reverse strand, counting down.
GGCGTGGCGTTTCTGGCGGCACACGGGAGGGTCTCCCGCAGAACTTCGACCGTCCATGGTTTTTACAGATTCAGGTGACTTGTCCGCGCGCCGCGGGTCACCACGCGAGCAAACATTAGCCTTTCAGACCGATGGCCCGCTTCATGCTCTCTATCAAGCAACGCGTGGCTTGCTGATGACTTCGGCGTGTAGGCGCCGGCAAGCATGCGTCACCTCAGTAACCGCAACGAAAGGACTCAATCATGAAACACAGCAATGCAAGATGGACGCTCACCGCGTTGGCAATGGCCTTCGCAGGCTTGGCGCAGGCCGGCGTGCTCTACACCAACAACGCCGCACTCCCGCTCGTACAGTCGTTCGACTCCACCACCGGCGCCCAGCTTTTCAGCTTTACGGCCTCTGGCAGTAATGGACGGGGCGTGGTGACGGTGGGCGATGTGGTGTACACCACGGACGCCAGCACGCCCTTCATTGGCAAGTTTGATCGGCTGACCGGCGCTGCGCTGGGCGGCTTTAATGTGGTGGGTGCGCCGGGTGGGATTTCCACCATCAGCTTCGACGGCGATAACTTCTGGACCAGCGACTACACCGGTGCCAACAAGGCTTACTACGTGCAGAACGGCACGGGCATCGTGTTAAAGACGGTAACGCTCGCCAACTCCATTGGATTCTACGACGGCCTTGAGTACTTCAAGGGCAAGCTGATCGCCAACCGCTTTGACGGTGGTTTGGGCGGTGGCAATCAATACAGCGTCTACGACACCGACGGCAATCTGCTACAGGCCAGCTTTATCGATACCACGGGCCACGGCAATGGCACCGGCATCGCGTTTGATGGCACCAATTTTTATGTGTCGGACGTCTTGAACGGCCGCGCCACGATCTGGAGCGGCCTCGATGGCAGTTTTCTCGGCGCCTTGACGCTGGCCGGGAGTGCCAATCTGGTCGAAGACCTGTCCTTCGACTTCGAGAGCCGCGATGACACCTGCCGGGTGGATTGTCCGGTGCCGGAGCCGGGTTCGCTGGGCTTGCTCGGGATCGCACTGGCCGGTTGGGTGGGTGCCCGACGCAAGGCCAAACAGGCGCTCTGATTGCGCTGACGCCACGCCGGTGCAAGGCCAGCGTGGTGTTTCTTGCGGTACGCGGAATATGGCTCCCGCGCAGATCAGGTCTGGTCTTTCGCCGCCCCGCGCCAGGCCGGCCACACGAACCCGCTAGCGGGCGCCGCTGACTCCACCGTCCTGGTTTGCCCGGCGGCTTCGCGCAGTTTGTCTTTCTTGCTTTTGCGTTTGCCCTTGATACCGCCGGTAGCGGCTGCGGGGACCTCGGTCTCGGTGGGTTCAAAGCCGGCGATGACTTCGCGCGGCAAGGCCAGTTCATGGCGCTTTTCGATGAGCCGAAAATGCGCTTCGGTCGCGGCGCTCACAAAACTCACCGCCACGCCCTCTTCGCCCGCCCGACCGGTGCGGCCGATGCGATGGACGTAATCCACCGCCGAGCGCGGCAGATCGTAGTTCACCACCGCCGGCAGCTGCGCAATGTCGATGCCGCGCGCGGCCAGATCGGTGGCCACCAGCACCCGCGTGCGCTGGGCTTTGAAATCGGCCAGCGCTTCGCGCCGAACCATTTGCGCCAGCTCACCGTGCAGGGCGATGGCACCGATCCCGGCGCGCCGCAGTTTGGTGGCCACGTGTTCGGTCGCATAGCGCGTGGCCACAAACACCAGCACCTGCGGCCAGCCGTGGGTTTCAATCAAGCTGCGTAAGAGCTGCGTGCGACGCGGCGCGTCCACCGCGATCGCCCGCTGCTGAATCACCGCCGGCGGGCCGGCGGCTATCTCAACCCGCGCCGGATCTCGCAACAGCTGCGCGGCGAGCCCCAGCACTTCGTCGGGAAAGGTCGCCGAAAACAGCAGCGTTTGGCGTGGCGACGGCAGGGCCTGGAGCAATTCGTCAAGTTCGTCTTCAAAGCCGAGTTCCAGCAGACGATCGGCCTCGTCCAGCACCAGCGTCTGCAGCCCACGAAAACTGAGTGCGTTATGCGCAAGCAAATCGAGCAGACGACCCGGCGTGGCGATGACGATGTCCGCGCCGCCGCGCAGGGCCATCATCTGCGGATTGATGGAGACCCCGCCTACGGCCGTCACCACTTTGACCGACTGCGGCAGATCGCGAGCCAGATCCGCAATGACCTGCGCAATCTGCTCCGCCAGTTCGCGGGTGGGCGCCAATACCAGCGTCTGCAAGGCGCGGGGAGACTCGGGCGGCGTGTGGAGTCGCTGCAACAGCGGCAAGGCGAAGGCCGCCGTTTTACCCGAGCCGGTCTGCGCGCTGGCCTGCAGATCGCGCCCGGCGAGAATCAAGGGAATGGCTTCGCGCTGCACCGGCGTGGGCTCGGCATAACCGCGCGCCGCCACCGCCGCCAGCAGGCTGTGGTGCAAGCCCAGTGCGGCAAAACTCATGCCGAGAGATCCAGCTCGCGAATGCGGAAATTGCGGCCTTTGATTTTGCCGCTACGCAGCCGCGCCACGGCCTGCGAGTGCCAGTCGCGCGCAATCGCGACGTAGCTGCGGGTGGGGAAGATATCGATCTTGCCGATCGCGGTGGCCGGCAGGCCGGCGTCACCGGTCAAGGCGCCAAGCAGATCGCCGGGGCGGAGTTTGTCCTGACGCCCAGCATCCACAATCACCGTGCGAAACGCGGGCTGCGCCGCTTTCTCCGTGCGCCCGCCCGGGACCCAGGGTAGCCAGCGCAAACGTTCGCCGGTGCGCTGTTCAATCTGCCGCGCGCGCGGGACCTCGGCCGGCGCGCAGAGACTCAGCGCCAGCCCGCGCTTGCCCGCACGGCCGGTGCGGCCAATGCGGTGCAGATGGGTATCGGGATCGTTGGCGAGGTCGTAGTTGATGACCATCGGCAGGTCGGCGATGTCGAGCCCGCGCGCGGCGACGTCCGAGGCCACCAGCACGGTAGCGCTGCGGTTGGCAAAACTCACCAGCAGCTCTTCGCGCTCGCGCTGGTCGAGTTCGCCGTGCAGCGCCAGGGCGGTGAATCTTTGCGCCGTGAGCGCGCTCGCCACGGTGCGCACTTCCTGCCGCGTGTTACAGAACACCACCACGGATTCCGGCCGGTGCTGCAGCAGGAGCCCGCTGAGCGCGGCGAGCTTGCGGCTGGGGTCTACTTCAAAAAAGCGCTGTTCGATGAGCGCGACAGCGGGGTCGTCGTCCACCGTCACATCCAGCGCATCGCGCTGCAGGCGTCGGCTGATGTCGCGAATCGGTGGCGGAATGGTGGCGGAGAACAACAGCGTTTGGCGGGGCTTGGGGATGGCGGAGAGGATGCCGGTGATGGCTTCGCCAAAGCCCATGTCGAGCATGCGGTCGGCTTCGTCCAGCACCAGCGTGCGCACCGCCGGCAGCGGCAGCGCTTTCTTTTCGATCAACTCCAGCAATCGACCCGGCGTGCCCACGACCAGATGCGGTTCGTGCGCCAGCGAGGCCAGATGCGGGCGCAGCGGCACGCCGCCACACAGGGTCAAAATTTTCACATTGGGAATGAACCGGGCCAGACGGCGGATTTCGCGACTCACCTGATCCGCCAGTTCACGGGTGGGACAGAGCACCAGTCCCTGCAACTGCAAACGCTGGGGATCCAGCGCGGCCAGTAATCCCAGCGCAAAAGCGGCGGTTTTGCCGCTGCCGGTCTGCGCCTGCGCCAGTATGTCGCGGCCGGAAAGGATAGCGGGGAGCGTCGCGGCCTGCACCGGTGTCATCTCCACATAGTCGACTTCGGCCAGCGCCTGCGCCAGCGGCGCGCTTAAATTCAAATGGGTAAAAGTTTTCATCCGGACATGGTCGCATTATTCGGCGCGTATTAATTGCCAATCCGCGCCCAAGGGCTTGCCGAGGACACCGCGAGCGGCGACCCTGCGGGCAGCTTCACCCTCTGCACAAAGGTCATTGGTATGTCCCAACAAGCCCTTCGTTTTGGTACCGCGCTCCGTTCCCCTTACGACGTGGCAGCCTCGGCGCAGCGCATCGAGGCGCTGGGCTTCGATGTGCTGGGCTGCGGCGAGCACGTGAGTTTTCACGGCGAAACCGCGAACGGCTTTGTGTCTTTAAGCGTCGCCGCTGGCGCGACTTCCAGAATCGAACTCATGAGCACCATCACGCTGGTGCCGCTGTATCCCGCCGCGCTGCTGGC